>USHR01000259.1 GCA_900554495.1 uncultured Collinsella sp. | reverse complement strand
CGCGGCCGCAAGTGCCTGGTCTTTGCCAACTCGCGCGAGGAGGCAGAGGCCGTGTGCTCCATGCTGCGTAGCTACTGCGAGAACCGGCACGAGCCCGACCGTTTCCTCATTCATCACGGCAATCTTTCGGCATCGTTGCGCGAGACGGCCGAGGAACTCATGCGCGATGAGGAGCAGGCACAGACAACCGTCACCACCTCTACGCTGGAGCTCGGTATCGATATCGGCCGCTTGGAGCGTGCCTTCCAGATCGACGCGCCGTTTACCGTCAGCTCCTTTTTGCAGCGAATGGGCCGCACGGGACGCCGCGATCTTCCGCCCGAGATGTGGTTTGTCATGCGCGAGGAGGAGCCCGAGCCGCGCACGATGATGCCCGAGACCATTCCGTGGAAGCTCCTGCAGGGCATCGCGCTGGTACAACTCTATCGCGAGGAAAAGTGGGTCGAGCCACCCGAGCTCGATCGACTACCCTACAGCTTGCTCTATCACCAGACCATGTCGACCCTCGCCAGCACCGGCGAGCTCACGCCGGCCGAGCTTGCCCAGCGTGTGCTCACGCTCAGCTATTTCCACCGCGTCTCGGCCGATGACTATCGCGTACTGCTGCGTCACCTCATCAAGATCGACCATATCCAGGTCACCGAGGGCGGTGGGCTCATCGTAGGTCTCGCGGGCGAGCGCATCATCAACAACTTTAAGTTCTACGCTGTGTTCCAGGAGAACGAGGAGTTTACCGTTCGCAGTGAATCGGCCGAGCTGGGCACGATTGTCAACCCGCCACCGCCCGGTGAGCGCATCGCCATCGCCGGACATTGCTGGATTGTCGAGGAAGTGGACTGGAAGCGCCATACCGTCTTTGCCACGCAGGTCAAAGGCCGGGTGCCGGCCTACTTTGGCGACTGCCCCGGCGACATTAACACGCATGTGCTCGAGCGCATGCGCCAAGCGCTCACTGAGCACGCGGCATATCCGTACCTTATGGGTAACGCACGGGCTCGCTTGGCGCAGGCTCGTCATACCGCCGAGATTTCGGGCGCGGGAACTAAACCGCTCATCAACCTGGGTGGCGACACCTGGGTGCTCTTCCCCTGGTTGGGCAGCTACGCCTTTTTGGCACTCGAGCGCATGCTCAAGATTAAATGCGCCGCGGAACTGGGCCTTCGCGGGCTCGATCCGTCACGCCCGTACTTTATGCAGTTTAAGATGAAGGCCGACGAGGAGACGTTCTTTGAAGTGCTCGCCGCCGAGGCCGAGAAGGACTTCGACCCCATCGAGCTCGTCTATCCCGGCGAGGTGCCTTACTTTGATCGTTACGATGAGTTCGTTCCCGAAGAGCTCGTGCGCAAGGGCTTTGCCGAAGGCGTGCTCGACATCGAAGGCATGAAGCAGCGCGTTCTCGGCTGGCGCGACCACGCCTAAGACCAGTCTTTTTTGGGACGGGGCTTGTTGAGCTACTTTGGGCATGACCAAGAAGTAGCTAAAAGAGCCCCACCACAAACAGACTGGTCGCAGGGAGACGTGCTAGTCGTGGAGAGCAGTGCCGAGGAAGTCGGTGTCGAAGGGCACAGCTTCGGCAAAGACATAGTCGCCGTCGCTGGCGATGAGCAGGTAGTTTTCCTCGCCGCCGAACTTCGCATCGCCACATGGGACCACCCAGGCATGGGCGAATACCTCGAGTGCCGTGGCAGCGCAGTCGCGCAGGAACGTCACGTCGCTCCCCTCGTTTGCGCTCACGATATTGGCGACGTAGACGCCACCAACATTTAGGCTGCCCCGCACTAAACGCAACGCCTCAACCGTCGCCAACTCGCGTACGGGCTCGGCACCGCCAAAGCAATCGCTCACGACCGCGTCATAGCGACGATGGCCCACGCTCGTCACACCCAGATACGAGCGAGCCTCAGCGGTTATCACCCGCAGGCGATCGCCCGCCGCGCGCTCCAGCTCGTCTAGGTAGAACCAGCGGCGCGCCAGGCGCGTAATCTCTCCGTCATACTCGATGACGTCCATGCGCAAGCCC
>USHR01000258.1 GCA_900554495.1 uncultured Collinsella sp. | reverse complement strand
TGCGGCAGCGACTCAATGAAGGCATCAATATTGGCGCGGCGGGCGGCCTCGGCAACTTCTTCTGCCGTGGCGCCTGGCTTGCCGTAGGCGATGTTCTCGCCAATCGTACCGTCAAACAGATAGACATCCTGCTGCACCAGGCCAATGGCGCGGCGCAGGCTCTGCTGCGTCACGTCACGCACGTCCTGGCCGTCGATGCTGATGGATCCGTCCGCCACGTCGTAAAAGCGCGGCAGCAGCGAACAAGTCGTAGACTTGCCGCCGCCCGAGGGGCCAACCAGCGCAATGGTCTGTCCGGGCTTGATGGACAGATTCATATGGTCGATCACGGGACGAGTCTCTTCGCCGCCGCCCAGCTCAACATCCTCATAGCTAAAGCACACGTCGCGATACTCAACCGCGCCAGCCGTCACCTGCAGGTCCGCGGCATCCGGCTTGTCCTGGATATCCGGAGCGGTCGAAAGCACCTCGTCCATGCGCTTAAAGCCGGCGATGGCCTTCTGATACGTCTCGGCTGAATTGACGAGCGTCTCGAGCGGCGTGCAGAACAGTGAAATGTAGAGCGCGAAGGTCGCCATATCGACCGCCTGCAGTTGGCCTTGCGCCACCAGCCAACCACCCAGCAGCACCACGATCACGTACAGCACGCCCGAGAGCAGGCCATACGTCGCAGTGTAGACACCCATGGTGTGATACATATTCTCCTTGGACGAAAGATAGCGGTCGTTCGAGGCGCGAAACTTAGAGCGCTCGGTCTGCTCATTGGCAAAGCTCTTGACCACACGCATGCCCGCCAGCGAATCCTGCAGCTGCGCGTTGATGCCGCTGATTTTTTTGCGGTTGTCGCTAAAGACCTCGCGCATGCGCATGTTCTGCCAAAACATGATGACCGCAAACACCGCCGTCACCACGGCCATGGCAAGCGCCAGCACCGGGGCGATAGCAAAGAGAATCACAAACGAACCGACGATCTCGATGCCGCAGATGATAATCCACTCGGGCACGTGGTGTGCCGCCTCGCAGATATCGAACAGGTCGTTGACCACGCGACTCATCATGTCACCTGAGCTGTTGCGATCGAAGTACGCAAAGCTAAAGCGCTCGTACTGATCGAACAGGTCCTCGCGCATCTTGGACTCCATGCGCGCGCCCATCACGTGGCCCCAGTAACTCACAAAGTAGCGACAGGCGCAACGGATGGCATACATCAGCACCAGGCCAACCGCGATCATACCGAGCGCCTGCATAATAGCAGCCTGACCCTGGGTAAAGAGCCCGCCGGTCAGATTGCGCAGGATAATGGGAAACGCCAGGTCGATGGCGGCAAGCACCAGGGCGCAAACAGTATCGGCAACAAAAAGCCCCATCTGGGGCTTGTAATAAGAAAGAAAACGCTTAAACATGCAGTCCTCGGGGAGAAATAAATAGGGTGAGAAATCTGGTTGAACCGTTCGAGTTGAAAGCAAAGCAGCCCAACAAGCATAACGCCGATGTTCTGGCAACATCAGCGAAAACGTCCCTAAGCGAGCAAGGTGCCTTGAAAGAGGAGCGACGCGTACTTCGGTACGCGAGCGACGATTGAAAGGCAGATTGCCGCTTAGGGGCGTTTGCAGCGTCGACTCGTTACGCGGTTTGGTAAAACCGCGTAACCTAGAGTTCGGCCCCGCCTAGTCGGTGCGCGATGCTATCGCAGGCCAAGGCGCCCACGACGGTCTTGGCATCTTCGATCTTGCCGTCGAGCACAGCATCGATCAGCTCGTGCAGCGGCACCAGATCAACGTTGACGAACTCGTCATCATCGGGGTTGGGCGCATCGAACTCGAGCTTGGTGGCCAGGTAGATGTGAATGATCTCGTCACAGAAGCCGCAGGACGTGACAATCGACGTCAAAAAGCGAATGCGACCAGCCCTAAAGCCCGTCTCCTCGTGCAGCTCGCGCTTGGCGCAATCGAGCGGGTCCTCGCCTGAATCGAGCTTGCCGGCGGGAATCTCGACCGTCACGCGGTCGATGGCGGTGCGGTAC
>USHR01000257.1 GCA_900554495.1 uncultured Collinsella sp. | reverse complement strand
GCGCGAAGGTAGGCGCGCGTAAAGAGCAGGAAGGTGTGGCGCAGGTAGTCGACCTTTTTCTGCGGCCATTTTTCGATAAGATTCTGACCGAGCATCTTGGCGAGCGTCTCGTAGCTTCCCTCACGCGAGAACTCGATCTCGTATAGGGGGCAGACGCGCCAAAACGCGCAGAATTCACCGTACAGGCGGCTTTCGACGGAATCCCATGTGCCGGGGTAGAGACGGGTGACCCTGGCCGAAACCGTTGGAGCGTCCAAGAATTTGAGGACACTGACGCGTTTATTGCCTTCCTGGACATAGAACCGATGCATGAACTCGGTGACGATGATGGGGTCGCGATAGCCCTCGGTTACCTGGATGTCGTAGAGGTTGGACCACTTGCGGGCGAACTCGGTGTTAAACGGCAGCAGGGGCATAAAGTTGCATGAAAAGGCGGACTGACGGCCCTTGGTGACAGTGCCGACGACCATTTCGATCGGAATATCCCGCAGGCCGACACTCACTCGCTGGCCTAAGGGGAGCTGAGCAATCAAACTGTCGAGGTCCGTAAGGTATGGATGCTCGCTTTGGCTAATGGCGCGTCGACGTCCTTGCTCGCCGCGCTTGCGTGCTTGACGATAGGCCTCTTCCATGATGTTGCTCCCTTAGTCGTTTAAACAACTACATAAACCATGGTACCACGAATGAAAACCACCACAAAGGTGCCTGTCCCTTTTTGGCGGGTTAGGCGATGATGGGGGCGATGGCGCGGATGCAGGCGTCGGCTGCCGTGAAAGTAGTGCTGTCGTCGCTGACGATAAAGATGATCTTTCCTTTGATGCCAAAGTCGCCGATTTCGCTAAAGAGTACGTAGGGCTCCTTGTCAAAGCCCGAGATGGGAAGCACGGCGGCTTTGGTGGCGCTGGTCAGCTCGTCTGCCAGTGCGTCCAGTGAAGCCCACTTGGACGTGTCCTTGACCGCGACGGGCACGGCAACGCGCCCAAAGGGCATGAGGTGCACGAGCGTGTTCTTGGAGATGTTGGAGTTGGGGACGATGATGGTCTGCCCACAGGCATCCTCAATCGTTGTATGGCGCCAAGTGATGTCTTGGACCACGCCGGATACGCCGCCGACCTCGATATTGTCGCCGGGCTTGATGATGCCCATAAAGGTCACCTGCATGCCGCCGATAAGGTTTGACAGCGTGTCCTGAAAGCCGAGCGAGATGGCGATGCCGCCGACGCCAAGGGCGGCGACGAGCGCGTTTGCGTTAATGCCAAAGCAGTTATCGAGGATAAAGCTGCCGCCGATCATCCAGATGACGGCGCGCGCGATGTTGATGAAGATACTCGATGCCGGAAGCGGGTTATCGTCTCGGTTAAGCAGATGGTTCAGGGTCTTGGATACGACCTTGGCGGCGACGGCGGTGCCTATCGCCAAGATGACGGCCCAGATGATGTTGTGGACCCACCGTTGCTCAAAGAAATGAAGAATCGGCTCAAACAATTCCATGTAGGGAAAACCTCCTAATGATCGTTCAACCATGATACCCACCAAGAAGCCCGTCCGATCAAATTCGGACGGGCTTCTGTGCTCGATATAAGGTTTACGCGGCGGGGCTGTAAGGCCCGGCGGTGTAGCTTAGCGTCGACGCTTCCAGATAATGCCGAGCATGATGACGATGATGCCGCCGATAAGGCACGCGCCAACTACTGCCAGCGTGCGGTCTCCCGTTGCGGCAAGCTTACCGGTCGTCTTCTTGGTGATGACCTTCGTGGTCGCCGTGTCCGTCTTAGACGAGGGCTTAGGCGTCGGGGCCGGTGAGGGCGTGGGGTCCACGGCTGCGGAGCCGAAGCCGATGGTGCCGGCGAGCCCGGCCATCTTGCTCTCCCAGCCGTTCTGCCCGATCAGCGCCCTTAGCGCTGACTCGCAGGTACCCCACTCGGTGTACTTGGTGGCGTGTGCAAAGGTGGGAAAGTCGGTCGTGTTGGTGATGATGTAGTTGTTGGTGGCGACGGTATAGGTCTTGGCGGGGTCGAGCGTGCTGCCGTCTTTGGTGAG
>USHR01000256.1 GCA_900554495.1 uncultured Collinsella sp. | reverse complement strand
TCTTCCAGTTGGGATAGTGGTCTTTCATGCCTCTTGCTGATGTCTTTAGCCTGCTTGTTTTGGGACAGGGTAAATCCGGTCTCGATGTCGCCCGTTGGGCGTTGGCTCACCCCGAGCGCGTGAGCGCCACGACCGTGTATGGCGGCGGTACCTCCGAGCCCAATGACGCCACACGTGCGCTTGAGGCGCAGGGCGCGTCGTTTGTCTACGGCACCGAGCAGGTCGAGGGTGCCTATGACGTGTGCGTGACATGCCCGGGCATCTCGGAGTTCTCGACTTTCTTTAAGGCCGGGCGTGAGCATGCCGCTCAGATTATGGGCGAGCCCGAGTTTGCCTATCGCCTGTCTCCCCAAAATTGGATCGCCGTCACGGGCACCAACGGCAAGACAACTACCACGTCGCTGACCGATTATCTGCTCAAGGCCGCCGGTGAAGCCAGCGTGGCCGTCGGCAATATCGGTGAGCCGCCGGTGAACGAGATCGACGGCCGCGCACACAATGAGTGGTTTGTGGCCGAGCTGTCGAGTTATCAGATTGCGACGACCGCCGAGCTTCATCCTCGCGTGGCGGTGCTGCTCAACATCACGCCCGACCACCTGGGCTGGCACAAGAGCCACAAGAACTATGCGCTCGCCAAGATCAAGTTGTTCGAGAATATGGTCGACGACGACCTCGTGGTTATCGACGTTGAGGATGCCGGCATCCATGAGTTCGATGAGTACATCTACACACCGGGTCGCCGCATCTGCAAGGTCGCTTTTGACGAGCCCGAGGGTGCAGACGCCGCCTTTGTGCGCGATGGCAAGATGGTCGTGCGCCTGAAGGGCGTCGAGACTCAGCTTGTCGCCACGTCCGAGCTCAAGATCTCGGGCCATCACAATGTCATTAATGCCCTATGTGCCGCCTCGGCTGCTCTGGCCGTCGGTGCCGATCCCGAGGGCGTTTGCCGCGGTTTGGCATCGTTCCAGCCACTCGAACACCGCGTGGAACCCTGCGGCGAGATTGATGGCGTGCGCTACGTCAACGATTCCAAGGCAACGAACACCGATGCGGTCGAAAAGGCCCTGACGGCGTTTCCCGATGACGACGTGATCCTGCTGCTCGGCGGTCACGATAAGGGTACGCCGCTTGCGGACTTTGCCCGCGTCGTTATGGACAACGTGCGCTCGGTCGTTTGCTTTGGCGATGCGCGCGAGCGCTTTACCGCCGCTATGGACGAGGCCGATGTCGATGGTGACGTGGATATCGCCCAGGCCGATGATCTGCGTGATGCCGTTGACGTTGCCCGCTCGCTCTCGAGCCGCGGCGACGTGATCCTGCTTTCGCCCGCTTGCTCTTCGTTCGACGAGTTCTCGGGCTACGAGGAGCGCGGTCGCGTGTTTAAGGACTACGTTGCCCAGCTTGCCGCAGCAGCGAAATCGCAAACGGAATAGGGGTTGCCGGTGAGAGAGGAGAGCCCCCGAAGTGATATGAGGAGGCCCGACTCGGACCGTGCTTCCTCGCTGCGTAGCACGCCGCGTTCCGGACGCGGCGGGCAGACGTTCGGTGAGCGCTATATTGCCGGCGTCCCCGCCCGCATCATGCGCCCCCGTTTGATATTTATGGCTTGTCTGTTTAGCTTGGTTTGCTTTGGCTTGCTGATGGTGTACTCGGCATCTTCGGTCGAGGCGCTGCACGAGAATGGTACGGCGACGTTTTTCCTGTTTCGACAGGCCGCGTTTGCTGGAGTTGGCGTGCTGGCCATGGTTGCCATCGTGCGCGTCTTGCCGGACAGTTGGTTTGGGGAAGACGTGCTCAGGATCTTCCTCATGGGCATGATAGGGCTACTGGTTCTGGTGTTCTTTATGGGTAGCGGCAGTCGTGGCGCCACGCGCTGGCTCAACATCGCAGGTATTCAGTTCCAGCCGTCTGAGTTTTTAAAGCCGTTTGCCATCGCGTATTCGGCCATCATGCTCGACCGCATCTTTTCGCCCGGCGGCAACATCAACGAGTTTCTTCGCAACATGGGCGGCTACCTGGGATTTTCGCTCTTCCTGATCTTTATTCAGCCC
>USHR01000255.1 GCA_900554495.1 uncultured Collinsella sp. | reverse complement strand
CTAAAGGTGACGGAGCCGCCGTGCTTGTTGTACTTAATGCTGTTGTCTAACAGGTTGATCATGATCTGTCGGATATGGGTGGGACTGCCGATCATGTATGGCCCCGTGGCGTACGGCAGACTATTGTCCTGCATTGTGATTCCGTTACTGGACGCGCGGAGCTTGCACAGCACCAGCGTATCGTCACAGAGCTCTTTGAGGTTAAAAGGCGCATGTTCCAGTGTTAGCTTGCGGTCTTCGATTTTGCCCATCTCGAGGATGTCGTTGATCAGCGAGAGCAGGTGATTGGCGGCAACGCGCGCCTTGGCACGGCTCTCGCGGGCGACTTGCATATCGCCTTCCTTCAATTCCTCGATCTCGATAAGGCCTAGGATGCCGTTGAGCGGCGTGCGGATGTCGTGGCTCATGCGCGTGAGGAATGCCGTCTTAGCGGCGTTGGCAGCATCGGCTTTTTTGCGCTCGGTTCGAGCGCGCACGAGCGCCCAGATGAGCAGGACGATGCCGACCGACAACATACCGATGAGGGTAGCTGCAATGGCGGTGCGGTTGCGATAAAGGAATTGAAGCGTGTTGGATTCCTGGGCCGTGTACGACGTGGAGGAGAAATTGCTTGCGGAGAGCGATTCTCCGGCATTGATGATGCCCTTGTTGATGATTCCCAACAGCTCGGGTTTTCCGCGCGAAATCCAGCACGAGAGCTCACAGGTGTCAGGGAGCTCGGTCGTCTCGCAGTCCTCGAGATCGTAACGGTCACCGATGGTTTTTACGCGTGAACTGGGAGCGACGATGCAGTGCGCCGTTCCCTTCCTGAGGGCGTCGAACGCTTCATCGTCGGATTGGTATTCGGTTACGGTCGCTGTGGGGAACAGACTTTCAAGTGCATTTTTGTTGACAAACGACGATTTGGTACAGGCGATGTTCTGAAGGTCTTTGTTCAGGTTGCTGCCGGTGTGGATGGCGGTGAGGGATATGGTCCCCAACGATATCGACTGCACAACGCCTGTTTGCTCGGCAAACCAGTAATCTCGGTATACCGGCAGCGCAACGTCTACGCTTCCCTTTGACAGGGCCTTTGACATCATCTTGTAGCTATCAAAGGCGACGGTTTTGACCGTAATGCCAAATTTATCGTGTAGCGTCGTCGCAAGCGATGCGAGCGAGCCTTCCATTTCGCCGTTTTCGTCTTCGTTGCAGTAGGGGAGTTTGCCCGTAATGTAGCCGAGCGTGATGGTGTTGTTGTTTGCTTTGAGCCAGGAACATTCGGGGCCGTTGAGCGATGATGAACCGCTGTTTTGGGCCGAGTAGTTAGATTTGACTTCGTCGATATAGCGTGGGTTGACGCGGGCGATTGCCGACATGGCGGCATTGATGTCGTCCATCAGGTCGGGGCGGCTTTTGGGTACGGCAAAATAGTAGTCGCTCGAACCAATGTAGAACATGGGGGAGGCGCTGGGCGACGAGGTCGTGTCGTTCATGATGACGGCATCGACCTCGCCGTTTGCCAGCGCATCAAAGAGAACGGAGTTTCCGTCATACTCCTTGTATGTGCAGGCGATTCCTTCGTTGGCGAGCCATTGCTGGCCAACGAAGGTTTGCATAACGCCGGGGTTGCAGCCGATGGTAAGGCCTTGGAGCGCTCGG
Source organism: uncultured Collinsella sp. (assembly GCA_900554495.1). GTDB lineage: Bacteria > Actinomycetota > Coriobacteriia > Coriobacteriales > Coriobacteriaceae > Collinsella. The sequence goes on along the minus strand of USHR01000255.1, from coordinate 491 downwards.
GGGTCACCCTTGGCCAGATCGTCGCGCTCGGGCCTGGCATAGATGTAGTAGCGCTCGGTGCCCTCGGGGTTCGAGGAAAAGAACAGCTTTTGGGCGCGTTCTTCGGAGTAGGAGATGTTTGGCATGAGGTCAATCTCGCCGGCTTCGAGCTTCTCCATAAGCTCGGTGAAGGTGCCGGAGACGTATTCGTACTGCCAGCCGGGTGTGTAGTACGAGAGGGTCTGGAGGTACTCGTAGCCCCATCCCGAGAGACGCTCGCCGGGGGTGCCGTCCTGGAAGCCCTCGTTGTTGACGAGCCAACCAACGCGGACCGTTTTGACCTGCTGACTAGAGTCATCGGCAAAAGCCTGGACAGGCGCGATAGAACTCAGCGCGGCAAGCGCGGTAAGCACAATGGCCAGGGCGCGATATATAACTGAACGAAGGACAGCGGAAGCTCTCACATGCAATCCTAACGAATCGAGACATTACCGCATAAGGATACCAGCTCA
>USHR01000254.1 GCA_900554495.1 uncultured Collinsella sp. | reverse complement strand
TTTGCGTGGTTGTCCTATTTGCGTTTGCCGGGTGATATGGCGGAGCTGACGAACTGGCAGGGCCTAGACGTACGCGAGCTGCTGCGCGCCGAGTGCTACCAAGACATGATTGGCGACCTGTGGGATCCGGAGGGGAGCAGGGCCTTGCTGGAGGCCGTGGCAGCAAGCCCTCGCTACCGTGGCGTGCACGTTTGCGGCTATCGTGCCGTGAGCGATGTGGTGGCGACAGAGCAGTTTGCAGCCATGGCATTCCGGTTTCCGGCGGGGTTTAGCTATCTTTCCTTCCGGGGGACCGACAGCACGATTGTGGGCTGGAAAGAGGACTTTAACATGGCGTTCCGGTGTCCTGTGCCGGCCCAGGAATCCGCGGCGCGTTATGTGGACGAGGCGGCGGATGCGATTGACGGGCCGCTTTTGTGCGGAGGTCATTCCAAGGGTGGAAACCTTGCGGTGTACGGTGCGGCGATGTGCTCCGATTTCGCCCGTGGGCGAATCGAACGGGCGTATTCCCATGATGGTCCGGGCTTCGTCGAGGAGTTTCTGAACGGAAACGCCTTTGCCGATCTTTCCGGCCGAATCGACAAGACGCTACCTCGGTCGTCGATCTTTGGCATGATGTTCGAGACACAGGAGGACTATGCCATCGTTGAGAGCACCGAGTTCAGCCTGCTTCAGCATAATCCCTTTAGCTGGGTGGTTGATGGTCGCGACTTCGTGTGCTGTGAGCGCCTGTCCGCCGGTGCTCGATACGTTGATGGCTCCATTCGCGAGATGCTGCTTGCGGTGTCGCCTAGCGAGCGCGAGCGTTTTGTAGATGCGTTGTTCTCCGTGCTTGAGGCTACGGGTGCTGAGCGGTTTGCGGATATCGCTGGGAATCTGCGCGAGAGCCTGCCCGTGATGCTCCAGGCTGCGCAAGGCTTTGACAAGGATACGCGACGCTTTGTCTCGCAGACCATCGCGGCAATCCTAAAATGCGCGCTGCTGCCCAAACGACCCCAGATCGACATGCCCGCAGCCGGTAAGAGTTTGGCAGAACAACTCGAGGCGTGGCAGTCCGAGCTCCTGCGCTAGTCATTGGTGCAAAGCAACCTGTCCCCGATGCGCCAATCTTCGATGCGCTTGGGGCGGGTTCGACCGCTATACTGATTCGTGCTCAATTCGATCTAGAACGGAATGCCGTATATGAAAATCAATCACGCGATTCTGCATATCCTGGACTTTGACTCTGCCGTCAACGTCATGAGCCAGCGCGAGCTCGATATCGAGAGCCGTACCGTGCGTAATTTCGTAACCACGCACCTGCGGCGCGCTCGTACCTCGGCTGATAACAAGCGTGCCACGTTTGCCGAGAACTCCGCATTCGGCGGCGAGCTCAAGGGCTATTTCTTTGGCGAGCGCGAGTTCGTGGACCTGTCGCAGCAGATTGCGGAGTTTATCTCCTCCGAGCTCACCAAAGCCGAGAAAGCCGAGTCTACCGATGTGCTCGTGGCTGATTTTGACGACGATGAGGATGCCCGCTGGTTTGCCGTGATGCTGCTGGGCTCCAAGCAGGCTTTTATGCACGAGGTGGGCCGCGAGGAGGGGGAGGTGCGCAACGACATCGCGCGCCACTACGCTATTCTGCCAAACCCCTCGCAAAAGGTTCCAAGCTATGCCATCGTGCGTGCGAGCACCATGGAGATCGGCTACGTGGACAAGAAGCGCAAGATTGCCGGCGAGGACCGTATGCTTATCCCCGATGGCCTGCTGCAGTGCGACACGGGCGTATCGGGCAAGGAGGTCATCGACACCGTGACGCGTGTGGTCGAGGAAGTCGCCGAGGAGCACGGTGCCAATACGGCCGTGGCGCTCGCCAAGGTTAAGGCTGCCGTTGCCGAGAAAGTCGAGGATGACGAGGAGCTGCCGCCTTGGGATATCGTCGATGAGGTCTTTGAGGACGAACCGGTTATCAAGGAGAGCGTGCGCGCGGCACTGACCGAGGAGAAGGTTCCTGAGCGTGTGCCCGTGGAGCGCAAGCAGGTCGAACGCGCGGCGGTGCGCAATCATAAGATTCGTACCGACACGGGCATCGAGATCAGCTTCCCGGCCGAGATGGGTTCGAACTCCGAGTACATCGAGTTTGTCAACGAGCCCAACGGCCTCATCTCCATCGAGCTCAA
>USHR01000253.1 GCA_900554495.1 uncultured Collinsella sp. | reverse complement strand
CACGGGCATGGGCCTGATTCTGTCGCTCGTGACCTACCTGTGCGCACAGCTGGTGCGCACCGCCGCGTTCCCCGACGCGCCCATGTTTGAGGAGCAGCTCTTTACCGGCTGCTTTAACATCGCGGCCATCGTCTGCCTGATTGGTAACATGAGCGCCGTGATTTACCTGATGGTGCTGTTCTGGCGTGACGAGCACGACCTCAATACGTCGGGTACCGCGATGAACGTCATTGCCGTCATGATTTCATGCGTGGCGTACTGCATCGCCGCAGTGCTGCTCACCATGTCGGTCATGGGGTAGGTGGTCGCGTGCAAAACACGAAGCAAAAGGCGAGCACCAAGCAAAAGCTGACCATCGCGGCCATCTTTGGCGCCATGGGCCCTGGCCTTCTGGCGGCGCTTTCGGGTAATGACGCCGGCGGCATCGCCACGTATTCCAGCGCCGGTGCCAGCTATGGCTACAAGATGCTGTGGATGCTTCCTGTCATGACCGTGCTGCTTATCGTGACGCAGGAGACTGCGGCGCGTTGCGGCTGCGTCACAGGCAAGGGCCTGGCGTCGCTCATCCGCGAACGCTTTGGCGTGCGCAGGAGCGTGCTGGCCATGGCGGCGCTGCTGATCGCCAATACGGCTGTGACTATTTCGGAGTTTGCGGGTATCGCGAGCGGCCTTGCTCTCTTTGGTGTTCCGGCGAGCATCTCGGTGCCGCTGGTGGCGCTGCTGGTTTGGATGCTTACCATGTCGGGCAGCTTCCAGCGCATCGAGAAGATTCTGCTGCTGGTGAGCTGCGTGTTTGTGACCTACATTGTCGCTGCATTTATGGCTGGTCCCAGCTGGGGCGAGGTGGCGGTCGACCTGGTTGTGCCCAACATCCAAAATGACCCCAGCTACGTGTCGCTTGTGGTCGCAACGATCGGTACCACCATCGCGCCGTGGATGATCTTCTTGGCGCAGAACAACGTGGTCGATAAGAATGCGGGCGAGGACGATATCGTGCTGCAGCGTATCGACACCGTGAGCGGCTCGATCGCCGCCGATGTCATTGCTGGCTTTATTATCATCACGACCGGTACGGTACTGTTCCCCGCGGGTATTCAGATCAGCGATGCTGCCGATGCCGCCCGCGCATTGGAGCCCATCGCGGGCCAGTGGTCCACGGTGCTGTTTGCCTCGGGCCTAGTCGCGGCGAGCTTCTTGGCCGCCTGTGTGCTGCCAGGCGTTACGTCCAGCGCCATCTGCGAGGCATTTGGCTGGGAGCGCGGTGCCGATCGCAGCTGGGACGAGGCCCCGGTCTATCGCGGCATCATTACGGCCATCATCGCCATCTCTGCCGTGCTGGTGCTCATGCCCGGCGTCGACCTGTTCCAGATTATGATGACCTCGCAGGTCATCAACGGCGTGCTGTTGCCCGTGGTTTTGGTGTTCCAGGTGGTTATTGCCGCCGATCGTCACATTATGGGCGCCAACCGCAACGGCCGCGTGTGGAACGTGCTCACGTGGGCGACTATCGGTGTGATTACGGTGCTGACGGTCGTCATGTTTGTTCTGCAGGCGATGGGCTACAGCGCGTAGCGTCTCTTTTGGGTTTCGAGCGGGCCGTGGCCATGGGCTGCGGCCTGTTTTTGCCTGATGTAGGGGGTTGGTTATATATGTGTGGGCAAAAAATGCCAAATATGAGTACTGTTGCTAATCCAGTGGCAATTAAGACAAAGAAGATAATGAACATAACTAAAGTATCTGCTCATTAATATCGATACAGCCAGGCTTTAAACCGATCATTCTGTTCGGTCCAAAGGGGTATGGCGACCGAAAGAACGCCATTTTGGGCAATTTTGCCTGTTACTAAAATGGTATCAGTACTCATATTTGGAATTTTTTGCCCGCGGCCCCTTGGGGCCGGCTCGAAAAGAGCAACCTTGGGGTGTTTGCTGCGAGTGCGGGGCTTGCAGACGACACTCGGGGTGGCGAGGAACTCAGAATTCGGCCGCGGAAGGGCATTCATCGACCGCGTCAGGAGTGTCCCTAAGTGCCGGCACATTGGAACGTCCCTAACTGCCGGAGGGGGCGTCGGTTGTGGCCGACGCCCCCTCCGGGTGCAAGCGGATTTGACAGTGTGTTACTTGTCGGTGCCTAGCTTGTGCGGTTTGTAGGCGAGCGCATTGACGAGTGCGTCGGTGGCAGACTTGACGGCTGCCGGCTGCGGAT
>USHR01000252.1 GCA_900554495.1 uncultured Collinsella sp. | reverse complement strand
TAAGGAGCCTCATATGAGTGATTTTGTCCTGACCTGTGAATCCGCCGCCGACCGAACCCGTGAGTTCTTTGCGTCGCGCAATATCCCTGTCGTGTGTTTTCATTACGAGATCGACGATGTTGTCTATACGGACGATCTGTATCAGTCGATTACGCCGGACGAGTTTTTTGCCCAGATTGCCGCGGGCGCCATGCCCAAGACGTCTCAGGTGAGCGTGGGTGAGTACGAGGAGTTTTGGGAGCCGTTTGTTGCCGAGGGTAAAGACGTGCTGCACCTGACGTTGTCGTCGGGTATTTCGGGCACGTATGGATCGGCCTGCGTCGCGGCGCAGATGCTTGCGGATCGCTATCCCGAGGGCGGCAAGGTGCGCGTCATCGATTCGCTGGCGGCGTCTTCGGGCTTTGGCCTGTTGTTGGAATATGCCGCCGATGTGCGCGATAGTGGGGCTTCGCTCGACGAGACGGCTGCCTGGATCGAGGAGCACAAGCTCAACCTGCACCACTGGTTCTTCTCGACCGATCTGTCGAGCTACCTGCGCGGCGGTCGCATTTCGGCCGCGAGCGCGATCATCGGCACGGCGCTTAAGATTTGCCCGCTTATGACGGTCGATTGCGAAGGTAAGCTGTCGCCACGTGAGAAGATTCGCACTAAGAAGCGCGCGATTTCCGAGATGGCTAAGACCATGATGGCACACGTACAGGACGGTGCAGATTATTCGGGTAAGTGCATCATGTCGCAGTCGGCGTGCCGCGAGGATGCCGAGGCGGTCGCGGCGCTGATTGAGGAACAGGTTCCGCAGCTTAAAGGCAAGATTGAGATCAATGACATCGGTACTCTGATTGGCTCGCATACCGGACCTGGTACGGTGGCGCTCTTCTTTATGGGCGACAAGCGCGTGGATTAATTTGCCCCATCACGTCGCTGCATGATTGCTCAAACGAAAACGGCCCGCCTCACGTTTGTGGGGCGGGCCAAGATGTTTTGCTAGCGTTTCTTTCCGCGGAAGAAAAAGCCGTGCAGTGACGGCTTGAGGCCGCGGTTGGCGCGATGCTCCTCGACGCGCTCGTGGATCGAAGCGACGCGCTCGATGACTTCGTCGGGAATCGGCACATCGGGATTCATGTTCTCGACTTGGCTGACCTCGGCGGCGGCGACCTGGTCGATAATGGGCACGTCGTCGCGCGAGATGACAGGTGTGGCGTCTTCCTTCATCTTGCGATAACGCTGCATCATGTCGGTCTGTAGCTGCTGGGCCGAAGGCGGTGTCCAGATGATGGCGTTGGCGCCGGCGGCGATGGTCTCGCGAATGCTCTCGGGCGTCTTGCCGCCCGGCGCGATAAGCGGCAGGTTGGGATAGTGCTCGCGCAGCTCGCGTAGGACCTGGGGCGTGTTCTTGCCGGCGGCGATGTTGAGAATCTTGGCTCCAGCGCGCACCTTGGCGTGGGCATCGTCGTCGCAGCGAACGACCGTGGCGATGACGGGGATGTCGGCGATGTTGGTGATGTGCTCGACCATCTCGGCAGTAGCGGGGGAGTTGACCACGCAGCCCGCCGCGCCCTGCATCTCGGAGACGGCTGCCATCTGCACGGAGCGCTTACCGGTCGTAGTTCCGCCACCCACGCCTACAAAGACCGGGCACTCGGCGACGGTCAGCAGCGCTTGCGTAATGGCGGGCTGCGGCGTGAAAGGGTAGACCGCAAAGACGGCGTCGGCGTTGGAGTTGCGGATAACCGCGACATCGGTGGTGTAAATGAGCGACTTGATGCGTCGGCCAAAGAGCGTGAAGCCGCTGGCCTCCTCGATCTCGTCGGGCATGCGAAGGGCAGCCTTGCGCAGGCGTCCGTCGATGGGCAGGGGCTCCATAGGGAGCAGGCCGTTGGGCGTGACGGCTACTTGGGGCTCGGTGAACTCGTCTGCGAGCTCGACCTCGGAAAAATCGACCGAGGCGACGATGTCCTCGTGCACCTCGGCGGGCACATCGATGGGAGCTTGGTCGTTTGCCGCCGCAGGCGTGTCGAAGGAGCTGGTGCCGACGAAGGCGTCGACGCGCTCATTTAGATCGTTGAGGGTATCCATGGAGGCTCGATTCTATGTGATGATGGCCGGCGCGATGCAGCCGGAATTGCGAATGCTAAATCGTTTGACGAGTTGATTTTTCCCCGCCGCGCCATCCGTTAGACCGAAGGGCCGGCGAACGTGAAGGAGCTGTGGTGGCGGG
>USHR01000251.1 GCA_900554495.1 uncultured Collinsella sp. | reverse complement strand
CTTCTCGCTACGAAAACTGAGCCGTTCGCCGAATATTCCGTGCATTTCGCGGTATTATAGGGGCTGCATGTCATGTCCCTTTCGAAGGGTCGCCCGGCAATCGCCAGCCACGACCCCCAGACGGGACGCCAACACGATAGAGAGGAGAGGCATGCAGTACTCACAGGAAGTGGAGAACATGTGCCCCGTTGCCAAGGGTGCATACCACGGCCCCGCACCCATCCCCGAGGAGGGCAAGTGGGTCCAGGCTAAGGAGATTTCCGACATCTCCGGTCTTACGCACGGTGTGGGTTGGTGCGCACCTCAGCAGGGCGCCTGCAAGCTCACGCTGAACGTCAAGGACGGCATCATCGAGGAGGCCCTCGTTGAGACCATCGGCTGCTCGGGCATGACCCACTCTGCCGCCATGGCTTCCGAGATCCTTCCCGGTAAGACCATCCTCGAGGCCCTCAACACCGACCTCGTCTGCGACGCCATCAACGTTGCTATGCGCGAGATCTTCCTGCAGATCGTTTACGGCCGCAGCCAGACCGCGTTCTCCGAGGGCGGCCTGCCCGTGGGCGCCTCCCTCGACGACCTCGGCAAGGGCCTTCGCTCTCAGGTCGGCACCATGTTCGGCACCAAGGCCAAGGGCGCTCGTTACCTCGAGCTCGCTCAGGGCTACGTCACCCGCATGGCTCTCAACGACAAGAACGAGATCATCGCATTCGAGTTCCTGAACCTCGGCAAGTTCACCGACGCCGTCAAGGCCGGCAAGACCCCCGAGGAGGCCATCGCTGGCGCTATGGGCCACTATGGTCAGTGGGAGAACGCTGCCAAGTACATCGACCCGCGCACCGACGAGGAGACTCACTCCGTCGCCAGCGTGTTCCCGGTTCACGAGTAGAAAGGGAGGGAAATAACTATGACTGTTACGTTCGAAGGTTACGAGCGCCGCGCTGACAAGATCAACAAGTGCCTCGCCGACAACGGCATCGCCTCCCTCGAGGAAGCTCTGCAGATCTGCACCGACAAGGGCTTCAACCCGCGTGAGATCGTCAACAACACCCAGTCCATCGCCTTCCAGAATGCCGAGTGGGCCTACACCCTCGGTTGCGCTCTCGCTGTCAAGCGTGGCGCCAAGTCCGCTTCTGAGGCTGCCGCCATCATCGGCGAGGGCATCCAGGCCTTCACCGTTCCCGGCTCCGTCGCCGAGGACCGCAAGGTCGGTCTGGGCCACGGCAACCTGGGCGCTATGCTGCTCTCCGACGACACCGAGTGCTTCGCCTTCCTGGCCGGTCACGAGTCCTTCGCTGCCGCTGAGGGTGCTATCGGCCTGGCTCTGAACGCCAACAAGGCTCGCAAGAAGCCGCTGCGCGTCATCCTCAACGGTCTGGGCAAGGACGCTGCTCAGATCATCGCCCGCATCAACGGCTTCACCTACGTGAAGACCCAGTTCGACTACTTCACGGGCGAGCTCAAGGTCGTCGAGACCATCCCCTACTCCGATGGTCCCCGCGCCGCCGTCAACTGCTACGGCGCCGACGACGTCCGCGAGGGCGTTGCCATCATGTGGCACGAGAACGTCGACATCTCGATCACCGGTAACTCCACCAACCCCACGCGGTTCCAGCACCCCGTCGCTGGCACCTACAAGAAGGAGCGCCTCGAGGCTGGCAAGAAGTACTTCTCCGTCGCTTCTGGTGGCGGCACTGGTCGTACCCTGCACCCGGACAACATGGGCGCCGGCCCTGCCTCTTACGGCATGACCGACACCATGGGCCGTATGCACTCCGACGCCCAGTTCGCCGGTTCTTCCTCCGTGCCTGCGCACGTCGACATGATGGGTCTCATCGGCATGGGCAACAACCCCATGGTCGGTGCCACCGTCGCCTGCGCTGTCGCCGTCGAGGAGGCCCTCAAGGCCTAATCGCGCCCGCGCGATGCTCATATAGTTGAGCTTTGGAGCCGCTACCCACCCAGGTAGCGGCTCTTTTTGTTTGCGCTGTCGCAGGGTAGCTAATGCCGATATATCAGTTGGGGCGAAATACAAGATGTGATGAGATGGAGCGTCAGAGCGTCCATGACGCCCACCTGCCATATTTGCCCTTTACCGATTTGCCGAGTCTTTGCGGCCCCATTGCCGATCACCCGTGCGACAATGCGCCGGACGAGAAAGGAATCCGATGGAATCGACTGATGTACTGGTAATTGGATCTGGCATTGCGGGCCTTTGCGCCGCCAT
>USHR01000250.1 GCA_900554495.1 uncultured Collinsella sp. | reverse complement strand
GCGGTGTGCAGAATCGCATTCCACAGCTTATAGATTGCAACCTCATCGGCGTCTCCCGGGAACACCTCGTGCGCCCAAGCCACGACCGGAGCGCCGGCGATGCACCACGGATTGATGTTGTAATCCAGTCCACGGCGGAAAACTTTGCACTGCGTATTCCTCGCCTTTGATGCCGCGGCCGGCTTGGCTGGATCGATGCCCTTGAGGGCCGCAGGATCCGCACCCTCGATAAAGACAAAGCAGGCACCATCCTGGGCCAAGGAATCCAGCTGCATGCGCTTCCACTCGGGCGTCTGCTCAAAATAGCTTTTCTCGACATGCTCGTACGTGAGCCTCGTCACGGCATCATCGGCCCAAATGACCGTCACGTGGCCGGCGCCGGCAGCATAGGCCTCCGCGACCACCACGCGCGCAAACGGCGCGCACTCGACCGGAGACTGAACGACGACCTCCTGGCCGGGTTTGACGTTTACGCCCTTGCGGACGACCAGGCGCGCGTAGTTTTTAATCTTGGGCTCCAGGGCCTTCATGCCCTCCAGAGCCTCTTCGACCGTCAGGGCAGCTCGAATCATGTGCCACTCCATCTATCTATAGAACAGTAAAAAGGCGCGCCGCAAAAACGACGCGCCTTATATCTTAGCGATAAGTATGTATGCAAACGCTACTTCTTCTTGGAGTCCTTCTTGTCCTCCTCGGCAGCCGCGCGCTCAATAAGAGCGTTGAGCTTGTTCTCGGACATGCCCTCGGCCTGCGCGCGGTACATGTTGCGCAAGGGACGAATACGAGCGAAGTCATAGATAAAGTCGCCCAAAATGATGACGTAGGACAAAACAATGCCGACCATCTGGACAGGGCTGGACACCATGCCAGCGGGAGCGAAGTACAGCGAGGCCCAAATTGCCACGACGAGCACCATGCCAATGGCGAGCACAATCCACCAGATGCGACGGCGCTTGGTGTAGTCCTCGTCCTGCTTGAGGAGGATATTCGACACCGTATAGATGCGGTCCTCCTTGGCGCGCTGCTTAGCCTTGCGGGCGCGCTTCTCCTCTTTAGAGAGGCCCTCGAGGTTCTCGCCCTTCTCGAGCTCTTTGCGGCGTGCCTTAGACGAAGCCGGCACGACGCGAACGGAGCTCGCTGCTTGGCGGGCGGGCTTAGCAGATGCGGCAGACTTGCGCGCAACCCCGGTAACTTCGTGGGATTGCGTGCGCTTGTTCGTGGCGCTACGGGTACTCACTTATGCGTTCTCCTTCATGCTTGTGAACTGGGAGCCCGTGATGATCTGGAAGGCCTCGCGATAGCGCTCGGACGTGCCATCGATGACCTCGGCGGGCAGGTGCGGGGTCTCCCCCGTCATATCCCAGTTGGCCTTGAGCCAATTGCGGACGAATTGCTTGTCGTAGCTAGGCTGGATCTTGCCCTCCTCGTAGCTGGCAGCAGGCCAGAAACGGCTGGAGTCGGGCGTGAGACACTCGTCGATCAGCGTGACCTTGCCATCAATAACACCAAACTCGAACTTGGTGTCGGCAATGATGATGCCACGGGTCGCGGCGTACTCGGCGGCAGCCTTGTAGATCTTGAGGGAAAGGTCACGAATCTGCGTGGCGATGTCCTCGCCCACGATCTCGCAGCAACGCTCGAACGAGATGTTCTCGTCGTGGTCACCGATCTCGGCCTTCGTGGACGGCGTGAACAGCGGCTCAGGAAGCTTGGAAGCCTCGGTCAGGCCCTCAGGCAGCTGGATGCCGCAGACGGTGCCGTTCTCGTCGTAGGTCTTCTTGCCCGAACCGGTCAGATAGCCGCGGACGATGCACTCGATAGGAATCGTCTGGGCCTTCTTAACCAGCATGGCGCGGCCAGCGAGGTAGTCACGATACTCAGCAAACTCCTCGGGGAACTCCGCCGGGTCGATGGAAACGAGATGGTTGGGGACGATGTCGGCAAACTTATCGAACCAGAATGCCGAGATGCGATTGAGTACCTCTCCCTTAAACGGAATCTCGTCGGGAAGAATGAAGTCGAACGCAGAAATGCGGTCGGTGGCGACCATCAGCAGGTTGTCACCGGCATCGTAAATATCACGAACCTTGCCACGGGAATCCGGACGACGCTCCATCGTTGTCACGTGAGTCACTCCTTACCTAAATACGACAGAAATGCGGGTTCTTTCCCGCATGTTTTCGCAAACTCGGAGCGGCAGGGACGAAACCCCTCCTTCACCGAATAGCGAAAAGCTAGTGCTCCATTGTAGTAGATGCCGCGTC
>USHR01000249.1 GCA_900554495.1 uncultured Collinsella sp. | reverse complement strand
TTGGATCCACCGCGCGCACGAGGTCTTTGACTCACCCGAGGGACTGGAACTGCTGACCAAGTGGGGTCTGCCCGCCGACGGAAGCCTGCGCGGTGTGGGCAACTGCATCCTGGGCTATGCCGAGGGCACGCTTCCCGAGGCCAAGCCCCGCCGCGAAAACGTGGTGTATGTTCCGCCGTTCTAACGAACGGCGGACCCGCTGAAAGGCCCCGTCCCATATTTGCTGCCCCACTCGCAACTTATCTTGCCGATGGAGTTGTCGTCGTTTCGTTCGTGTGAGTCGTTTTGGCGCCGTCGCCTTGTTCGTCCTCGTCCTTTTGAGCATCGGCAATGGTGGCAGCAGCTGCGACCATACCGCGCTGGGGCGCCACACCCGTCTGGTCTTGTGCGCCTTCAACAAGCTCCGTGCCAGCATGCGCAAGTTCAGGCGATTTGAACATCGCGCCCAGACTCGCGCCGTCGCCGGCATATCCGAGCGCCGCGAGCGCGATGACGATTATCGCAACAACGACCGCGATCGGAACGTAGCGATGCCAGCCTGCGGGATTGAGGCCGCTACGGCGAGCAGCGCCACGGCTAATGTAGCCGAGCGTTCCATCGTGCTTGAGCTTTGAGCCCACCACGCGCCTTCGTCCCCACAACGAGGACTCGGCCTGCATTGCCAAGCGAGCGCTTGCCGAAGGATAGCCATATTTTGTGCGCTTGAACGAGCCGTCGAACCCCGAGGCGCTTTTGCCCCACGTCCGCGAAGTCGTACGCCGGCCGACCGGCGCCGCACTTCGCTTTGTTCGGTTCGTTTTTGAAGTCTCCGCCATACTCCCCCGCACGCCGTAACACAATCGAAACAATGCTTCTTTGGACTGTATCACACGCGCCGCACGCGGTCACGGCGCCTCGCTCAGCGGTCGTTGTCCTTCAGCAGGCGCCATAAAGTCGTGCGGCTTATACCGAGCACCTCTGCCGCACGTGTCCTGTTGCCGTGAAGGTGCTGCAGGACCAACCGTACGACATCGCGCTCGGTATCGGCCAGGGGACGCAAGATGTACAAATCGCTTTCGAGCGCCGGGGCGCCAAAGGTCGCGGTCTTGATAACGTCCTCCTGGGCAAGCACCTCTTTCGCCACGGCGCGCTCCACCGTTCCAGCCCCCACTAATATATAGAGTCGTTCAGAGACTTCACGCAGCTGCAGGTAATTGCGGGGCCAACGATACGCATCGAGCGTCTCTGCCGCGGCGGCGGACAACATGGGGGCACCCGTCTTAAACATATCTGCCAGATACCCCAGATAGCGCGCAACCTTTTCCGACGCGCCGTTCTGCTCGGCAATCGCCGGCGCCACACTCACTGCACATGCCAAGCGCTCGGTTACAAAAGCAGCCTGATCGCTTTCGCCGCCGCCCGGCATATCGTTTGCCGTCAACACCACATGGCAGCGCGTCGCCAACGCAGTGTCGGCCATCGTGGAGACCAGCTCGCGGAGGCGCTGGGGGCCAACCGCGTTCCAGCCCTCAATGCAAAGGGTCAGCCCTGTTTGGAACAACGGCGATTCGGCGCTTTTGAGCACATGGCGCCAACCGCGATCGGTGAGTTCATCGAGCGCGACGGAAACAAAGGGCTGATCGGCAAAAGGACCGTCCAGATAGAGGCGCTTGGCGATCTCAACCTGACCCGCTCCCAGCTCGCCCTCGAGCATAAGGGGCACACCGCGCGCGTAGCTCTCGGCAACCGGTGCAGCTACCGCAGCGGCACCCTCAACGATGCCGTACGCGCTCGATTCGTAGCGGGCCTCAACCTCGTCGGCGTTGAGCCACTCGATGCCCGCATGCGCCGCGGCGCCGCGCACCTCGCGGACCACGACGACCCAAAGCCCCCCGCCCTCTTTGTCGGTGGGGCGAACGGTCAGGCTCAGGCGCGTACCCGCACGCCCCATAACCAGACGCGCGCCGTCTCCTATACGGTCGAGACGCTCAGCGACAAAAGCCGCCACATCCCGCTCAAGCGCCGCGTCATTCATGGTCGAGATCGCGACGGCCGCACGCGCATCGATAGCCAATGCCGAGGCCCCGGCAGCAGCTAGGGCATCGGTCAAGATGTTCAGCTTGGCATCGCTATCCATGATTTGCCCCTGTCCGCAGCGTCGTGCAACCGCCGACGGTCGCACGACCGAGTGTTTCAAAATTGAACGATATTGTTCACCAAACACTATAGGGCCTGCGGTGTCTTCTTGCGAATATATGAATTGCCCCGCATCGCCATCCTGGCGGGGCGATAAGAGCTCTTCGGGACCTATCAAC
>USHR01000248.1 GCA_900554495.1 uncultured Collinsella sp. | reverse complement strand
ACGAGATGAGCGCTAGTCTCGTGGGCTCGGAGATGTGTATAAGAGACAGAAAGACGATATTGGCGCACTGGACCGCTTGGCCCGCAGCACCCTTGCACAGATTGTCGATGGCGCCCGTCGCCACCAGAACGCCCGCGCGCTTGTTGAGCGCGAGGCCAATCTGGGCGGCGTTGGTTCCGACGACCGAAGCCGTCTTGGGCTGCTGGCCGGCGTCGAGCACGCGCACAAAGGTGCGTCCAGCGTAGAACTGCTTGTAATAGTCGACGACATCCTCAAGAGCCAGGGAGTCGATGGCCTGCGGCGTGAGCGGCAGCGTCACCGTGGAGAGCAGGCCGCGCTTGAGCGGCGCCAGATGCGGGGTAAAGACGACGCGATCGGTTAAGCCAAGGATTTGCTCAATCTCGGGCGTGTGGCGATGTTTACCCACGCCATAGGCTTCCAGGTTCTCGTCCGCGCTGCAAAAGTGGGTGCGGGCGTTGCAGGACTTACCGGCACCCGTCACGCCGCTAATGGCATCGACGATTACGGGGCCGTTCTCGGCAACCCAGCCGGCGCGCACGGCGGGAGCGGCAGCAAGGCTCGTTGCGGTGGGATAGCAGCCGGCGCAGGCGACCAGCACGGACTTGCCGTCAGCATAATCGGATGCGGCGGTCTCTAAGTCCTGGCAGAACAGCTCGGGCAGGCCGAAAGCGCGGGTCTTGAGCAACTCGGGGCTCGTGTGCTCGGCGGCATACCATGCCTCAAAGACAGACGCGTCGCTCAGACGGTAATCGGCCGAAAGATCAAAGCAGGAGACGCCCGATGCAAGCAGCGTGGGCACCTGTGCCATGGCAGCCGTGTGCGGCACGGCAAGAAAAACCGCATCGCAGCTCTTGAGCTCGGGGGCGTCATGCGTGGTGAAAACCAGATCGCTCACGCCAGCAAAGCTCGGATACACCGCGGACAGCGGCTGGCCGGCATCGGCGTTGGACGTAATGGCAACAAGTTCAAACTCGGGATGGCCGAGCACGAGGTGAATGAGCTCGGCTCCGGCATATCCAGCCGCGCCGACGATTCCAACCTTTAAAGACATATCAGACTCCTTGTCTGCGATTTATGCACCGATGCGCATTTCTCAGCGGTCGTTATGAGGTGGGTTGAAACTTTAGCACCAAAAGATGCATGAACACGTAAATGACTTGTATATTCATGCATTGAAACATTCCCGACACATTCGCTTGAAGGAATTGACAAATGGAGCGGGCCCCGTATTGACCGGCGCTCCTAACGGCGCCGGGCAATACGGGGCCCGCCCATGCGAAAACCAAGTTGTTAGGATGAGCCAGCTGGCTAGAGCTCGACCGGCACCCATTCGTCGTGATTGCAGATAAAAGCCTCGGGATCCTCGACGCTAAAGAAGACGAGCGTGGGGTCGTTAGGCCCCTCATAGTGCTCGCCCAGGTGCTCTAGATGCTTCCACCCGGCTTCGCGCATTTCGTCTAAAGCCCGGTCATCCAAGCCGGCACGCCCGCGCAAGATGAGCCAGCCATGGCCCGGCCACCAACTCGTGGCCTCAAAGCGCTGGTTTTGCAGTAGCTCTTGCCACACATCTTTGGTGCGCGCTGTTACAAACCACAGCTTGCCATCCTGGATCTGCGCAAACGAAAACGGACGCACATGAGGCTGTCCGTCAACGCTCGTCGCCAAATACCATGCCGGCACCGACGTCAGATACTCCAACACCGTATTCAATCCGTCCACGTTTCCTCCTGTACTAGTTAGTTTGGGAACCTGGTTTGTGCGAGCTAGAGCTCCAGGCGCTCCTCGCTGCCGTCGATATCACAGAAGCGCGCGGCAATATTGCGGACCGAAAAGAAAGCAAGGCGGCCGTCGTTGGCACTCTCGTGTTCCTCGCCAATGCCCACCATGTGCTTAAAGCCCGCTTGACGCACCTTGTCGCTCGCAACTGCGTCGTCCTCAAGTGCGGCTTCGCCGGTCAATACGATCCAACATTCCCCCGGCTTCCAGCCCGATACCTCAAACTTGGGATTCGCACTCAGCTCCGCCCACACGTCCTTGTCGCGCGACGTGCAAAACCACAACTTACCGTCATCGACCATGGCAAACGAAAACGGCCTCACGCGAGGCTGATGCCCGTCACTTGCATCGGTCGTGGCCAGATACCACGCCGGAATGCGCCTGAGATACGAACAGGCGCGCTCAAGCTGAGCCGTGCGGTCGTTGTCGGTCATAGGGACCCCTTTCTTGCGCCCGAATCGCGCCTAAACAAGTTGAAGATTGATAACGATGACGCAGATGAGCAGCAACGCCGTCACCACCGCCGCCAACGCATCGCCGC
>USHR01000247.1 GCA_900554495.1 uncultured Collinsella sp. | reverse complement strand
GCAAGTGGGCCGTGCATCAGCGCGGCGGCGAGCCGAAGATTTTTGACTATGCGGATGTGCTGCAGTGCGAGATTGCCGAGACCGGAAATCCCGAGGATGTGCCGGAGCTCAGCAAACGCGAACTGGCTCAGCAGATTTTGATTAATCCAGCTCAGGCTACCAAAAACAACGCTGCCAAGCGTAATATGTGCCTTGGTATGGGTGTCATCGTTGTCGTGCAAACCGGCAAGGATGAGATTTCGAAGCTTGAGATTCCGGTGACCGCGGGCGAAGTCAAGCGAGACTCCGGCCTATATCGGTCGTATCGGAACGTTGCGGAGCAGATCAAAGAAGCCTTCGACGCCATGAGGCGTCCGGAGCAATGATTCCTGCAGCATCAAGCAGTTGAGGAGTCTTGCCCATGTCGAGTGAACCATATGCGATTCCGCCCAAAGACCGCGCCTTTGAGGGCATTCTTTGGTATATCAAACATTATGACCTGCAGAGTGGCGACCGGCTGCCCGCCGAGCGTGTGCTCTGTGAAGAGCTGGGCGTGTCGCGCACGGCGTTGCGTGCTGCGATCACGCGCCTTATTTCGTGCGGAACTTTGGAAAGCCGCCGCGGTTCGGGCACCTATGTGTGTCCTCCCAAACCGCTGAACATCTTTCAGGAAACATGGAACTATACGCAGGCGGTGGAGAGGGTTGGCTCAAAGTCGACCGCGCGCCTGGTTTGGTCCAAGGTCGTGTATGCCGATATCGATCTTGCCCAAAAAGCCCAGATCGACCTGGGCATGCCGCTCTTCTGCATTCGGCGCGTGCGTGTGGTCAACGGTTCCCCGGCATCGATCGAGACGGCTTACGTCAATCTGTCTTTGTGCCCCTCGCTTCCCGATCACGATTTTGAGCAGGAAAGCCTCTACGACGTTTTGCTCAAGGAGGGGAATGTCCATGTGACGCACGGCAAGGAGCATATTTCCATCAGCCGTCTGAACGCCGACGAGGCCAAGTTGCTGAATGCTCAGGAGGGCACGCCGGTGTTTTACAAGGCTTCGCACGAGCGCGACGAGACCGATGGCTTTGTCGAGTATTGCAAGTCCGTGATTCTGCCGACCAAGTATCGTTTTGCCGATAACGGCGAGGCAGACGGCGTTGCGACGAAGGTGGGTGTCGAATGGCTGATGCAGTAGAAGACTTGCCGGTTTACAAACAAATTCGCCGCTGCATTGCGGAGCGAATCGAGCGCGGCGACTACCCGACGGGCTCGATGATTCCGTCCGAAAACGAGCTGGCCGAGGAGTTTGGCACGACACGCCTGACAATCCGAAGCGCCATGGACGAGCTGGTCAAAAGTGGCCAGATTCGTCGCGTGCAGGGCAAAGGCGCCTTTGTGGGACACAAGTGGTTTGACGAGCACGAACGCAAGGGCGGCTTCCGCCAGTCGGTTTTGGCATCGGGCGCGACGCCGTCGGTGCGCATCCTGGCGCGCTCCAAACGCTACGCCGGCCCGTATTATGCCGACTTGTTTGGCATCGCCGAGGACGATCTGCTTTACTCGGTGCGCCGCCTCAACTGCATCGATGGTGAGCCCGTATCGATCGAGATGACACTGATTCCGTGCCTGCTGTTTCCGGGCATCGAAGACGTGGACATTTCGGTCTTCAGCCTGTTCGAGACCTACGATATGTTGGGACGCAAGCCAGATCAGTCGGTAGAGAAACTCGATATCGAGGCGCTGGGCGCACGCGATGCGAGTTTGCTCAATCTTGAGCCGGGCGATCTGGCGCTCGTGCTGGAAGGCCTGACCTATGACTCGAGTGGGCAGGCAATCGAGCATGCCAAGTCTTTTACCCGCGGCGACGCCGGCGGATATACCTACAACTATTAGCGTCTAGAGCGTCCCTGCGCATGGCGGGGGCGCTCGTTTTTACGGATATATGTCGCTTGACCGATGAGCGGCAAAAACTGACCGTCTACCGAGAGGGGAGGATGAAATCATAAAATCGGTATTAAAAACGGCTAACCTGTAATCGTTCACTGGTATTAAGAACCTTTGAATTGTTGAGCTTGGGGCCAAGATGTCCACAAGGTTAAGCGGTGCGACGGGGCGGCAAGCCCGTTCATTCCGTGCGACAATTCAAACTGCTCGTGAAAGGAGCGGGAATGAAGGAGACCGAGAAGATCGAGATCATGCACTTCGACCAGGAGGGCTACCTCGAGGACGGCAGGAACGTCTACGAGGCCGGCAAGAAGATGACCGCCCTGGCCGACCGCGTGCACGAGGAGGGCTACGACGCCGTCTTCCTGATGGGCGTCGGCGGCACCTGGGACGAGTTCATGCAGCTCGAGTACCTCATGAACAAGTTCGGCGACCGCGACCTCGAGGTCTA
>USHR01000246.1 GCA_900554495.1 uncultured Collinsella sp. | reverse complement strand
GGCCAACTCGGCGGTCATATCGAGGAGTATGTGGGTGAGCAAAAGCTCGTGGACGCCTTCGCCTACGGCCCGCACGCCCAAGCGCGCTTTGATGCCCTCAATGCCGAGCTCTATACGGCGGGCGAGCGCGCACAGTTTATGGGTTCGCTTTCCAACCCCGGTACGCGCTTTATCAATAACATCATCTACGCCGTGGTCGCCGTGATCGGCTGCGCGGGCGTGATCACGGGCGTGCCTGCGGCGCTCACGGTGGGCGGCGTGCAGATCTTCCTGTCCTACGCCAACCAGTACACTAAACCGTTCAACGAGGTCACGAACGTCATCACGCAGATCCAGACCGCGTACGCCTCGGCGCGCCGCATGTTTGCGCTGCTCGATGCCCGCGAGCAGGAACCCGATGCGCCAGATGCCGTGGAGCTTGCTGCTCCGCAGGGCGAGGTGACCTTTGAACACGTGGACTTTAGCTATGTACCCGACCGCAAGCTGCTGCAGGATATCTGCATCGAGGCCAAACCCGGCATGCGCTTTGCCCTCGTTGGCCCCACGGGCTGCGGAAAGACAACGCTCATCAACCTGCTGCTGCGGTTTTACGATATCGATGCCGGCCGCATTGCGGTCGATGGTCGCTCCTCGCGCGACTACACGCGCGCAAGCCTGCGCCGCGCCTTTGGCATGGTGTTGCAGGATACGTGGCTGTTCGAGGGCACGGTGGCGGAAAACATCGCCTACGGTTGCCCAGGAGCCACGCGCGAGCAGGTTATCGAAGCCGCCAAGCGCGCGCATGCGCACAAGTTTATCGTGCAGCTGCCAGGCGGCTACGATACGGTCATCGGCGAGGACGGCGGCACGTTTAGCCAGGGCCAAAAGCAGCTGCTGTGCATTGCGCGCGTTATGCTCACCGACCCGGCCATCTTGCTGCTGGACGAGGCGACTTCGAGTATCGATACGCGCACCGAGCTGCAGGTGCAGGCTGCATTCGACGAGCTTATGGCCGGCCGCACAAGCTTTGTGGTGGCGCACCGCCTGTCGACGATCCGCAACGCCGATTGCATTCTGGTCATGCGCGACGGCCAGATTATCGAGCGCGGCACGCACGATGAACTGCTCGCGGCAGGCGGCTTTTACGCCGAGCTTTACCGCAGCCAGTTCGCCCAGTAAGCATGGTCGTGGGGCAAATTAATCAATCGACAGACGGTGGTTTACATCTGTCACGTTAGTACTAAGATATTCATCTAATAAATTGCATTAGTGGCTTTAGTTTTGGGGGATACGAGGCAACGTGACTATGACGTGCTCTTTGGTGGTTAACAGCAAGAGCGGTAATACCAGGATGGTTTCGGGTGCGATCAAGCGCGCGCTGCAGGCTGCGGGCGTTGAGTTTGTCCATGCCGCGGCGTTGAGCGACGATGCGGATGCAGATCAGGTTGCGCTCGAGGCGCAGGGCGCCTGCGCGGCCGACACGGTGCTCGTCGGTTTTTGGTGCGACAAGGGCGCGAGCACGCCTTCGGTCGCGACGTTGCTCTCAGCCTTGCACGGCAAGCGCGTCTTCCTGTTTGGCACCTGCGGCTTTGGGGCCAGCGAGGAGTACTTTAGGCAGATTATCGATCGCGTGACCTCCAATTTGGCCAATGATGCCGAGCTTGTAGGCTGGGCGATGTGCCAGGGCAAGATGGGTCCCGCGGTCAAGCAGCGCTACGAGGCCATGCTCGAGCAAGATCCCGACAATGTCCGCGCTAAGTTGCTGCTCGATAACTGGGTTGCCGCAAAGGATCATCCCACCAAGGATGATCTGGACCATATGGCGGCGGCGGCCAAGAAGGCCGTGCTGGGCGAGTAGCTCGCTGCTCGCGGTCCTTCGTGCAAAACAATACAAATGTGAAAGCCTCGAAACTCTCGAGGCTTTTTTCTTGCCACTTGTGGGCGCAACCGTGGCAAGCGTTTGTGGTGACATTTTCCATCACCCCGATGACGAGACCGTTCTGGACAACACGCTCGCATGCGTTCGCTGGATGTATTCAGAGTGGGACGGGCTTTCCGGATGGACACGGTTTCCAGAAGGTATGGGCTAAGAGCTACGCGGGGTAGCCGTAGAGGCATGAATAAGGGGGTTGAAAATAAACGATACTAAATGCAGTATATATTTAATGTGGGGGGGGGTACGATATCTGAGCCGTACAAAATATCAGACCCTCTATTGAAAAGTTGTGTAGGGGTTAGCCGCAGTTGTTGGATAAAGCAGACAAGTGTGGGGACAAATAACCACTTACGGCAAAAATAGTAGCATTTGGCGGAAAGACGTTGATAAAAACGCGGAAGGGGGGTGCGGACAGAAAGTTGGACCGCGGGGCGGTCCGGACTGGAGGTCCGCATG
>USHR01000245.1 GCA_900554495.1 uncultured Collinsella sp. | reverse complement strand
CTTCATGATCTGCGCAAGGAGCTTTTGCATGGTACCTGCCTTAGGGTGGCGCCATAGCGCCGTGGGGATGACGAACTCAGCAAGTTTAGCCAATCCCCACGGGTGGAGCTAGGCGCGCTCCTCGATAGCACCGTTTCTATATGCATCGAGCAGTTGGCGTAGGTCCTGAATCTGGCTGCGGATCTTGGCACCCGTATCGGTGTCGCTTACCATGCGGCGGCGGTCGGCCTGGTCAAAACGATTGGTCTCGCTCTCGATGTCCACGTTGCGCGTGAGCGCTTCGGCAACCGTTGTAAAAGCCCGGTGCGACTTGAGGCGGCAGCCGCGCGAGCTGGAGATAAGCGTGTATCCGGCAATGCCCGTTTTGGGGTGGTAGGCACGACAGAAACCGCCATCGATGACCAGTAGCTTGCCCTCGGCGCGGATGGGTTGCTCGCCCTTGGTGGTCTTGACGGGCGTATGGCCGTTGATGATGTGCCCCGTCGGCGAACATGCCATGGGGGCGACACCAAACTCGCGCATGATGTCGTCGCAGACCGAGGGCGACTTGGTAAGCGTAAAGTACGGGTCCATCGGCTCGACCCAAGTGCTCTTATCAGCGATATAGGCGCGCTCAAAGGTACGCACCAGGCGACCGCTGGCGGGTGAGTTAAAGCCGATCCACAGGTACCACATCCAGTCGAGGGCGTCGCGGTCGCCCACGCGCCAGGCGCGGCGGGCGATGCAGTCGCAAAAATCGAGATAATCGCGGCCAGCGTGCCAGGTGCCCAGGCAGTTCATGCTGCTAAAGGTACCATCCTCGTTGAGCGGCACGCAGCCGTGGAACAGCAGATTGCCGTTGGCGACCTTGTACATCGAGCCGTGGGTGTAGAGGAAATCGATATGGCGATGCAGGTGATCGGCGGTGACAAACTCGGATACGAGCTTGTCGATGATGTGTTGCTCCTGGGGCGTGAGCGTGTAGGGGTCCGTCGGGTCGACGGTGGGGAAGTCGTTGGTCGTGAGCGGCCACACGCTGTCGTCGGCGAGCGTGACCGTGCCGGTGTCGTGGTCGATCTTGTCGAGCAGCAGGCGGTTGGTCATGTCGAATTCGGGGTGGCGCTGGATAATCTGGCCCTCGAGCTTAAAGAGCAGGACGTTGATGGCTTTAATCAGCGGGCTGATGGGCTCACCGGCGGTATAGGTGGCATCGGCAAAGGCGACAAGCTCGCGCAGCGAGATGCCGTAGTCGTTCTCAAGGATCTCGTAATTGTCGTAGCGCAGGTTGTTGCGCAGCACCGTGGCGATGCAGGCGGGCTCACCGGCGGCGGCGCCCATCCACAGCAGATCGTGGTTGCCCCACTGAATGTCGAGCGAATGATAGGTGAGCAGGCGGTCCATAATCTTGGCAGCGCCGCCGCCGCGGTCGAAGATATCGCCCACCAGGTGCAGGTGGTCGACGGCGAGGCGCTTGATGAGCGAGGCGAGCGACTCGATAAAGTCGTCGGCGCTTGCGGTCTCTAGGATGGACTCCACGATGCGCTCGTGATAACGCACACGATAGTTGTTCTCGTCCGGATGCGTGTGCAGCAGCTCGTCGATGATGTAGGCGTAATCGCGCGGGATGGCCTTACGCACTTTGGAGCGCGTATAGCGGCTCGAAAGCGAGCGGGCAACCATGATGAGCTGGTCGAGCATTGTCTTGTACCAGGTGGGGGAGTCCTCGCGCCGGCTGCGGACCAGCTCGATCTTCTCGCGCGGGTAGTAGATGAGCGTGCACAGCTCGCCCTTTTCGTCAAAGGAGAGCGTGTCGCCAAAGATCTCGTCGACATGTTCGCGCACGACACCCGAGCAGTTGTTGAGGATGTGCATAAAGGCTTCGTACTCGCCATGCACGTCGCTCATAAAATGCTCGGTGCCCTTGGGTAGGTTGAGGATGGCCGAGAGGTTGATAATTTCGGTAAATGCGGATTGTTCGGTGGGGAACTGTCTCGACAGCAGGCGCAGATACTTGAAGTCTTGCGGGTTGCGATCGAATGCGACCATGAAACACCTTCCGATGGGGCTGGTAAAACTGATAAACAGCGTCAAACGTTTATCAGTATGCGCCGCTTTTGTTTCGATTTTGCGCCAGCGGCTGAATTGTCGGCTGAATGGTTTGGTAAATCGATTTAGTGAAGGTAGATGTGTTGGTCGGGTGGAGACGACAGAAGGTGTTTTCTCAGATATTTATGCGTGGGGCCGGTGGAGACGATGGTGGTAAAGATGTTCACTATTTTTGGTTCGATTTGGTAAATAGTGGACATATGTACCGCATGTAGGCTCACTGTGCAATAATTTGCGCAGCAATGAGTAAGGAGCCTCATATGAGTGATTTTGTCCTGACCTGTGAATCCGCCGCCGACCGA
>USHR01000244.1 GCA_900554495.1 uncultured Collinsella sp. | reverse complement strand
GCCTACGAGCCCGGCTCGGTCTTTAAGACGCTCGTGGCGGGCGCCGGCTTCGACTTGGGTGTCGTGCGATCGAGTACGTCGTTTGAGGTGCCGGCGAGCATCAAGGTGGGCGACGATACCGTTACCGATGCCGACAAGCGCGACTATGGCATGACCATGGATGTGCGCGAGATGATGCGCCGTTCGTCCAATGTGGGCTTTGTCCTGGTGGGGCGCAAGATCGGTGCCGACGACTTTGCCGCCTATGTGGACAAGTGGGGCATCGGTCACAGCTCCGGTGTCGATTTTCCGGGCGAGAGCCTGGGCATCGTCAAGGAGCGTGACCAGTATGACGGCGCCACGCTGGGCTCGATGAGCTTTGGACAGGCGCTGTCCGTCTCGCCGATTGAGATTGCACGTGCCGTGGGCGGCATCGCCAACGGCGGCGTGATGATGACCCCGCACTTCTATAAGTCCAGCAAAGGCGACGAGAAGGACTGGGGCGAAGGCGAACGCGCGATTTCTGAGGACGCCGCATCCCAGGTGACATCGTGCATGCAGACGGTCGTGTCCGAGGGAACGGGCGTTGGCGGCGCGGTTGACGGCTATGACGTGGCGGGTAAGACCGGTACGGCCGAACGTGCCGACGAGAACGGCGGCTACCTCAAGGAGAACTACATGTCGTCCTTTATGGGCTTTGCACCGGCACAATCGCCCAAGGTGCTGTGCTATATCACGCTCGACGGAACGCCGAGCGGTTCAGATGCCGCTGCGGTGCCGTTCCAGTCCATTATGGCCAACGCGCTCGACGTGCTGGGTATCCCGCGCACGAGGTAGGGGGTTACAATCTTTGGGGCGTGGTTTGTTGTCCCATATGAGGGGTGTTCACATGCCCTGCACCACGCATGCGCGGCGCTGGGATACAATACGCCGATAGCATTATTAGGTTTACAGGGGAGCTGCAATGATAGAGATC
This sequence comes from uncultured Collinsella sp., assembly GCA_900554495.1. Taxonomy (GTDB): domain Bacteria; phylum Actinomycetota; class Coriobacteriia; order Coriobacteriales; family Coriobacteriaceae; genus Collinsella. Next base: position 1,439 of record USHR01000244.1, on the reverse strand, counting down.
GCCGTCAACAACCTCGCGGCCTCAACGGGGGCCCGAACCGTGACGGAAGAAGTCGATCGGGTATGCCGCGGGTGCGTTATCGACTCGCGTCAGGTCGAGGAAGGGACGATTTTCGTCGCCTTTCCCGGTGAAAACGTCGACGGCAATGATTTTGCTTCCCGTGCCGTCCAGTCGGGTGCCGGCGCCGTCGTGATGACGCGTGAGCCCGAGGCTGAGCTGGTCTCGCTGGCGCAGGACAAGGGCTGTGCCATCTTGCTGACCGATGATCCCGAGGAGTTTCTGCTGCGTTTGGCGCACGCGTACCGTCTGGAGCTTGGCTGCCTGGTCGTTGGCATTACCGGTTCCATCGGCAAGACGACGACCAAGGACGTGCTCGCCGCTGTGCTCGCCAAGCGCTATCGTGTCTGGGCTACCAAGGGCAATTTCAATAACCTGATCGGCATGCCGCTCACGGTGCTTTCCGCTCCGGCCGATACCGAGGTCCTGGTGCTCGAGATGGGCATGAACCATTTCCACGAGATTGAGCGCCTGTCCCAGTCCGCCAATCCCAACCTTGCCATCGTGAGCAAGATTGGCACCTCTCATATCGGCATTTTGGGTAGCCGCGAGAACATCGCCCGCGCTAAGGCCGAGATTGTCCAGGGTATGTGCGCCGCTGGCGACTTCTTGCCGCTGCTGGTTTTGGGCGGCGAGGACGACTTTACGCCGTTCATTCGCGATACGTTCGCCCAGCCTGCTGGTATCGACGTGATGCTGGCCGGCGTCTCGGACGATGATGAGGTCCGTGCCCGCGACGTTCGTGTTGATGACGAGGGCCGTCCGGTCTTTACGCTCGATTTTGGCCAGGGTGAGACGATCGATACCATGCTTGCCATCCCCGGCGTGCAGTCCGTTCCTAATGCCGTTAAGGCCGCCGCGGTTGCCTATCGCTTGGGCGTGACGCCCGAGCAGATCGATGCTGCCTTTAGGGGCCTCACGATCACCGGTCACCGCCAGGAGATCAAGCGCGCCAAGAGCGGTGCCCGCGTCATCGACGATTCCTATAACGCCAGTGCCGAATCCATGGCTGCTGGCCTCGATCTGCTGTGCTCGCTTTCGTGCACGGGGTCTCGTATGGCAATCCTGGGCGAGATGGGCGAGATGGGCGATGAGGCTCCTCGCATGCATGAGCTCGTGGGCGCCTATGCCGCCGCCAAGAAGCTCGACATGCTGGCGTGCGTGGGTGGTGAGCTGGCCCAGCTTATGGCCGATGCCGCGCGCATGATGGGCATGGACGAGGACCGCATCCAGGTGTTCTCCGATTATCAGCAGGTGCTCGACCGTATGGGCGGCGCGCTTGAAAAACATGATGTTGTACTGGTCAAGGGTTCCCGCTTTGTTGAGCTCGACCGCTTTGTGGAAGGTGTGTGCTAGCCCATGTTCGGCAATCCCTCGTATCC
>USHR01000243.1 GCA_900554495.1 uncultured Collinsella sp. | reverse complement strand
ACACGATGGCGCCCGAGCTGTATTTGACGAACATGGTCTTGCGCACAAAGAAGTAACGGAAGTCCATGCCGAGGTTCACGTATTTATTGAGCCCATGCTCGTGCGGCAATTCAATGCCCAGACCAACTGACTTGCCGTTGACACTCGCCGCTCCCCTGTTGGCCGCTTCCATGATGCCGGGGCCGCCACCGGTGATGACCGCCACGCCGCGCTGGGCGATTTTGCGGCCGACCGTGCGCGCCGCCTTATAGAGCGGATCGGTCTTGGGCGTGCGGGCGCTGCCGAAGATGGTCACAGCGGGCCCGAGCTCGGCAAGTGCGCCAAAGCCATCGACAAACTCGGCCTGGATGCGCAGCACGCGCCAGGGGTCGGTGTGCAACCAGTCGGTCGAGTCCTCGGGCGCCAGCAGGTTGGCGTAGGTGTTGTCCTTGGGAATCATGGGGCCGCGCATGACCACGGGACCGCGTCGGTACGTCTCGTCGTAGGCAGGCTCGCCCTCGATATTCTCGTTCTTAATCATGGGTACTCCTATCGAGAAAAAGAAAAACGGGCGGGGTCGACGCCATGCGTCAAACACCCGCCCGAACATCAACTATTCGATATGGTACCCACGATGCATCAAGTGCTTGCAAGCTATCGGTCATCGGTCTCGCAGACGGTGTTAGCGAACGTGATGACCGGCCAGCGCTCGCCCCTTGCCGTTGCTGGCGCTCTGCAAGCGCCCGCGCCGCTCTTAGTAGTCCACCGCCGCAGGACTGTTCATCCAGTCGCTCACAAACGCGCCGTAGCGGCCCTCGATAATGGCCTGACGGGCACGCTGCATAAGGTTGAGCAGGTAGTAGATGTTGTGCATCGACAGCAGAATACCGCCGAGCATCTCCTTCTGCGTGACCATGTGACGGATGAGCGCACGGCTGTAGCCGCCCGTGCACACCGGGCAGGTGCAGGTGGGGTCGATAGGGCCGTCGTCGTGCGCAAAGCGCGCGTTGCGGAAGTTAAGGCGACCTTCACTGGAGAACGCCGTACCCATGCGGCCGGTGCGCGTCGGCAGCACGCAGTCGAACATGTCGATACCCACGCCCACGCCGCGCACGAGCGTGGTCGGATTGCCGACACCCATCAGGTAGCGCGGCTTGTGCTTGGGCATGTACTCACTCGCGAGGGGCGCCAGGGTCTCGAACATGGTCTCGTGGTCCTCGCCCACCGAATAGCCGCCGATGCCGTAACCCGGGAAGTCGCCGCACTCCTCCAGATGGCGCAGCGAGCGCAGGCGCAGATCCAGGTGCATGCCGCCCTGAACGATGCCAAAGAGCGCCTGGTCATCGCGGGTGTGAGCCTTGTAGCAGCGCTCGGCCCACATACTCGACAGCTCAACGGCGCGCTCGACGTAGGCGCGCGTGGCGGGATAGCCCGGGCACTGGTCGAGCTGCATGCAGATATCGGAGCCGAGCTTCATGGCGATTTCCATGTTGTCCTCGGGCGTCCAGAACACGTGGCGGCCGTCGTAGTCATTGACGATAAAGCGCACGCCCTCGTCGGTGAGCTTGACGGCGTCGTTGTGGCTGAACACCTGGAAGCCGCCCGAATCGGTAAGAATGGGGCCGTGCCAGTTCATAAACTTGTGCAGGCCGCCCAGCTCGGCAATGGTGTCCTCGCCGGGACGCATGGACAGGTGATAGGTGTTGGCAAGCACGATCTGGGCGCCGAGCTGTTTGACGGTCTCGGTGGGGATGCCCTTGACGTTTGCCTTGGTGCCCACGGGCATAAAGATCGGCGTCTCGATGTCGCCGTGCGGGGTGTGCAGCACGCCGGCACGCGCGTGCGTCGTCGGATCCTCGGCGATCAGGTCGAATTTAAAGAGGCTCTGGTCCATAAACTGGAACTCCTTGGTTGCGGTTCATACGCAGACCATTATACGAGCAACCAGCAAACCGCACCGACTCGACAGAAACTGGCGCATTAAACGACTAGCCGTCGGGGACAGTCTTCAGCGCCATCTTGCAAAGGAGTGTCCCAATCTGCCGGCAAGAGTGTCCCCAAGTGCCGGCAAGAGCGTCCCCCTCGACTAGTCATTTAAGAACGTCCCCAACGACTACATCAACAAAGGCAACGCCGATGTTATGGCACCGACAGCGAAAACCCGCCAGAGCGAGCAAGGTGCCTTGAAACAAGGCGGCATTGATCTTTTGATCATGCCGCCGAAGTTGAAAGGCAGATTGCCGCTCTGGCGGGTTTGCAGCGTCAACTGGTTACGCGGTTTGGTAAAACCGCGTAACTCTTAAGGCCGCTGGCCCATGCCACCCTCGAGGGTGACGGTCTCGCCGTTCATGTACTTAAAGTCGGGACCGCAAAGCTGAACGACCACGCGGCCGATCTCCTTCTCGACGTCGCCGTAGTGGCC
>USHR01000242.1 GCA_900554495.1 uncultured Collinsella sp. | reverse complement strand
CCTTCTCGGGCAAGTGCGTCACGGTGATTATGAGCGTGCTGAGCCGTCGCGAGGCCGTGCAGCTGCGCCGTTATGCGCGCGAGGTCGATCCGGGTGCCTTTATCACGATCGTCGACAGCTCCGAGATTGTCGGCAAGGGCTTCCGCGGAACGAACTAGCACAGACGTATTCAACGAACCGCCTGCTGGCGCCGTGTATCTTGCAAATCGGTCATCTTTGAGTATTTGACCCCACATTGGGCAATAATGATGCTAAAGACATCGTTTGCGATCCAAGTGATTTGTTCAAGATACGAAGGGATGATTCTATGTTCTGCTCGCAGTGTGGCGCCCCCATGGGCGATAACGACAAGTTCTGCGGCGTGTGTGGTGCTCCTAATGCCGGTGCCGCTGGCCCCGCTCCCCAGGGACAGCCTCAGCCCCAGCAGTTTGTTCCGCAACCGCCCGTGGCGAATGCGCCAAAGGGCTGTGTGGCTCAGGCGTTCCAAGATATGACTAAGACTCCGGGCGTGCTTCAGCGTGTATGCCAAATCGCGTTTTTGCCGGCGCTGATTTGCGTTGTGTCGGTGCTCGTGTTGTTTATTCCCGTTATTGGCGGCATTGCGGCTGCCATCGGCTTTTTGGCAGCTTGCATTGCGAGCGTGTGCGGTTCCGGCTTTGGTATCGAGTGGGGTCGCGATCTGTCGCTCAAGGTCGATGACGGCATGGACCGTCCACTCATGCGTTCCACGTCGTTTGGCCTCGGAGTCTTTTCGAGCGTTATCTCGGTCGTGCTCGAGGTTATCGCTGCCATTCCCGTTATCGGTGTAGTGCTTTCGCTGGTGGAGGGCGTGGTAATTGGCGCCGCGGGCTCGTATTCTTATTACGGCTCTTATGCGCTCGAGGCTGCGCTGTTCGGTTCGCTCGGCCTGCTTGTCCTTGCGCTAATTGCCTCGGCGATTCTGGGTGTCTTCTTTAAGATGTTCGCCGACATTGCTGTGATGCACTTTGCGGTGACCGGGCGCGTCGAGAGCGCGTTTTCGCTCGATAAGGTCTGGGCGGCGTTTAAGCACAACAAGACCAAGCTGTTCTGTGCTTCGTTCCTTCCCGAGTTTTTGACCGGCTTGGTCGCCAACGTTGTCACATGGATCTTGACGGTCGTCTTTGGCGCCATTGCCTCTGTCGGTATGTATAGCTACTACTATCGTCCTACGGGTATTGAGGCAATCGTTACCGGCGGTGGCGTCACGCTCGCGCTGTTCTTGGTGCTGGTCGCTTTCGTCACCGTATTTCTTACGGTCTTTGGCAAGATGCTCAAGCACCGTGCCGTTGGCTATTGGGCCGCACGCTATGCAAGCGAGTGGGCCGATGAAGATAAGGACGACGTTCTGACTTTTGTATTGCCCTTCGAGAAGAAGTTCTCTCCTTCGGGTTCCAGCGCTCCGGATGCTTCGCCGGCACCTGCACCAGCACCCGAGCCCGCGACCGAGCCTGAGACGGCGCCCGAGTCTGAGACGGCATCTGAGCCTGCGCCTGAGCCTGAGCCTGAGCCTGAGCCGGCACCTGCACCTGAGTCGGCGTCCGAGCCAAGCTCCGACGAGGAACCTCAGGACGAGTAGCCATGCCGTCTGCCATTTGGGGACGGGGTAGAAATAGTAGAAATAGCGCTTGAAGAATGAGCGGGGGCGGACGTGTCGAAACGTCCGCCCCCGCTTTGACATCGCGATGTGGCTATGACTGCGAGATGCCAGCGAATCGACTACTCGTCGTGCTTCTCCTCGCGGCGTGCAGCAGCGCGTGCGTCGTGGATGCCCTTGATCGCGGCATGGCGAGCCGTTCGGGCATCATGGATGGCGTCGCGAGCCTCGGCGGTCGTCGCCTTGGCAGAGCGCAACTTGGCGGCCAGATCGGGGTTGGTTTCGGCGACCGCGGTAATCGCGGGGCCGTCGAGCTCCTCTTGCGTGGGCTCGGCCAAAAAGTCGATAGCATACTGGGCGGCCACCATGGAGCCCTTTGCCAGCACAGTCTCGTCGATCTTGTAGAAGCAGGAATGTTGGGCGTACGTGGCGCCAATCTTGGGGTTGCGCGTACCTACAAAGGCGAGCACGCCCGGTACGCGACGCAGGTACTCCGAAAAATCCTCGCCCGAAAGCGTGCCGCGGTAATGGCCTTGACCGGTGGGACCCAGGCATTTGATTACAGCCTGACGGCAGCGCTCGCTCGAGGCGGCGTCGTTTTCGACCTTGTAGTTGGCGATGGTGTAGTCGGTGAGCTCTGCCTCGGCGCCCAGGGCGGCCGCGGTATGCTCCACGATGCGGCGCATGAGCTCCGGCATTTCCTCGTGGGTCGAATCGCCGTAGGTGCGCACTGTGCCGGCGAGGTAGGCCGTGCCGGCGATAACGTTGCGCGCGGTGCCGCCGTGCAGCTCGCCGACGGTGA
>USHR01000241.1 GCA_900554495.1 uncultured Collinsella sp. | reverse complement strand
CCATGCTCGTCGGCTATGCGATCAACGTGATCCACCGCCGGAAGAAGTAATTCCATATTGGCATGATATTCATCCAATTATCGTCTCCCCTGCCGTTTATGCATTTGCCAAACAGCAGGGGATTCTCATTTCGGGCATTCCCAGCTACTTTATTCGGCTACAGTAATTGCAGGGCGTCTTTATTAAAATAAAGCTACAAACTGAGTATAATTAACCGCTCATCGCATATTTCATCACGCTTATCGAGTAAGTTTCTTTCATAGATGAATATTGTTTCTAGTTCGTTACGCTAATGAGGTGTCTTTATTGGCTGAAGCCCTCTGGCGACAGAGGGCTTTCGCACGCTGAGAGGGAAAATGAGGAAAACTCACCCCGTCAACGCGCTCAAGAAGCTAGGCATAGGCCTCGCCTTTGGAGCTGCAACCATCATGTCCATGCCGACCTCTGCGCTCGCCTGCACGCAGGTCTATATGGGCAACAAGCTGACGGCCGACGGTAATACGTACTACGGCCGTGCTGAGGACTACCGCAAGCGTTACCTCAAGCACTTTGGCATCGAGCCTTCGTTTGGCCCTGGTCACACCTACAGCTCGGATGAGTCTGCATTCGTGTATACCTCGACCAAGACCTCGTATCGCTACACCTATGTGCGTGACCACCCCAGTCAGTGGGACGAGCGCTGGGATGCCTACTCCGAGGCTGGCATCAACGAGAAGGGTGTCTCCTGCTCCGCCACGCTGACCACCTACATGAATGCAGCTGCCAAGGCTGCGGACCCCCTGACCGATACTGGCATTGGCGAATATAGCTACGGCAGCGTAATCTTGGGCGAAAGCGCCACGGCACGTGAGGGTGTCGAGCTCCTCGGCAAGATCATCGACGACCAGGGCGCCTGCGGCAACGACCAGATTATCATCTCCGACAACAATGAGACCTGGCTGTTCGCCGCACTTTCCGGCCATCAGTGGATCGCCATGAAGCTCACCGATGACATCGCCTCGCTTAACCCCAACATCGGCAACCTCAACTACAAGGTTGACCTCAACGACACCGAGAACTGCCTCCACTCCGAGGGCATCGAATCTATGCCCAAGGAGAAGGGCTTCGCCAAGTACTTCGATGATGGCCAGTTCGACGTTGCCCAGACCTACGGCGAGGAAATTAGCGAAAATGCCATGCACTCTTGGACACGTTATGTCCAGGGTCGCGCTTACTTCGATGCGCCGCTCACCGAGGGCACCGACTATAAGATCGTAAAGGACACGCGCGAAAACGCCCGCGCCACGACCGGCGCTCTGCCCTTCGAGGCACAGCCCCTGTTCTTCCAGCCTGGCAAATCCAACTGGAACACCTTTGAGATGATCCGCGCGTTTGGCAACCGCGGCGAGAAGGCCCCGGGCCTCAACGCCAACACCGACGGCGCCTACGCCATCGGTACCGAAAGCAACAGCGAGATCAACCTCTTCCAGATTCGCGATGGCCTCGATCCCGAGATCGCAACCATCCAATGGGAAATGCTCTCCCGCGCCGCGTACTCCGTCGCCATCCCCTTCTACTCCGCACTGCTCACCGAGGTTAGCCCGTATTTCAGCGACCAGACCGTCTCCTACGATCACTGCAAAGAGACGGACATCGTAAACAACGAAGAACCCGAGAACTCCATCAATTACGTCCTCATGGACATCAGCTCCCTCTGCTTCGAGCATCCCGAGCTGCTCGGCGTCAACGTCCGCACCTACCTCGACGCCCTCCAGAACGAGCTCGTCGAGCAGAACTTGGAAGTCGACGAGGTCATGCAGGCCACCGAGGGCACCGAGGCCCGTACCGCCCTGGCAAACAAGGCCGGCAATGCTGCCACCGAGAACACCTACGTCAAGTGCAAGGCCTTGCTCCAGGAGATGCGCGCCTATCTGAAGGCTGAGAACTTCGACCAGCCCTTCACCCCGAGCGACCTGAACACCGAGACCAACGGCCTCAAGGTGTCCATCACCTACGCCAAGGACGCTCTTGCCACCGACCCGGTAACCCCGGATCAGCCTGGCACTCCCGAGCAGCCTGGTACTCCTGAGCAGCCCGGTACCCCCGAGCAGCCCGCTAAGCCCGAGCAGCCCACCACCAAGCCCGAGAAGCCTGGCAAGTCGGACACCACGACCACGGTAACCACCAACAAGGCGAACACCAAGGGCGGCCTGCCCACCACCGGTGATCGTTTTGATGGCCGCGTGGTGGCTGCATTCGCCATCGCTGGCGTTGCCGTCATCTCCGCGGGCGGTTACTTCCTCTACCGTCGCAATAAGGAGTAACGTCCTAGCTGAGCGGGCAAGGCAGCAATGGCAGGCTCGCCCGCTTAACCCGCCTTTTGACCGACGGGAAACCCGCCTGAAATCTTTTCAAAAAAGATTTCCCCGCACACACTTTGCTGTGCTATAGTGCAGC
>USHR01000240.1 GCA_900554495.1 uncultured Collinsella sp. | reverse complement strand
GAAGCCAGCGCCTGGTTGGCGTACTTGCCGGCGGGAACGGTCTTGGCGTCGCCAATGGCGATCTTGCCGTCCAGATTCGCGACGTCGGCGATGGCCTCGACCTTGGTGTCGGAGCCCTCGGCGCGAATGATCACAAGGTCGTTGACGAACATGTCCTCACGCGTATCGACGTCGACGAGCTCGGCGGCCTCGGCGTCGTCCATGGTGCCCTTGGAGGCCGTGATGAGCACGTCGACGGCGGCACCGGCGCGCATCTGCTCGACAAGGTCGCCAGACGCCTTAAACTGCGTGTCGGCAAACGTAGTGCCGGTCTGCTCGGTGTAGAGCTCCTGAACCTCGGGCAGGGCCTTCTCGAGCGAGTTGGCGGCAAAGACCTGCAGCTCGACAGCCTTCTTCTTAGAGGAAGACTTGGCGGAGCCGGCATCGGATCCGGCCGGCTCGGACGTCTTGCTGCCCGAGCAGCCAGCAAGACCAAGGCCGGCAGCGGCGACAGCAGAAAGCGAGACGAATCCGCGGCGAGAAACCATATCGAACATATTCAACCCTTTCGGACCTTGTGCCCGGGTACCCCACCGCGGGCTTTAATCTGCAATCAGATTATACTTTTGCGCGAATAATGTTAGTGAGAAATTATTCTCGCTGAGAATATAGTTTCGAGTTACCGTACACCTCGGCGTCGATTCGGCGGAAAACAAAAGCGGAGCGACCGATAAGGTCGCCCCACCGCAGGTAAACCGCTTAATTGGTATGTCCGCCGCCCGCTGTCATCTGAGCCGCATGCTCCAGCTGGTCTGCTATGGCCTCCCAGCTTTCGCGGGCGGCCTTCGTAGAACCGGGAAAGTTTACGACAAGTGTATGACCTCGTTGCATGCAAATAGCGCGCGAGAGCATGGCGCGGCGCGTCTTGGTCATCGAGTACGCGCGAATCGCCTCTGCAATACCCGGCACATCGCGGTCGCAGACGGCACGCGTCGCCTCGGGCGTCACATCGCGCATCGAAAGCCCCGTGCCGCCGCAGGTGAGCACGACATTGGCGTGGCACTCATCGGCGGCTTCCACAATGGCATCACCAATCTCGCTGACGTCGTCGCGCACGACCACATGTGAGGCGACCGTCCAGCCCTGCGCTTCGATAAGCTCCTCGAGTGCGGCTCCGGCCTCGTCCTGCGCAAGATCGCGCGTGTCCGAGCACGTCACGATCGATATCTTCAACTCCATAGTCTTCCTCCTACAACACCGTTCCCTCGGGCAGGTCGACACGCACGACATCCACGACGTCGCCCGCTTTGAGCTCGCACGGTCCTTCGTCAATACGCAGCAGGCAGTTGGCCCGCTGCATCGTGCCGAGCAGCGCCGAATTCTGCGTCTTGGCCTCGGTCACCAACAGCTCACCGGTCTCGGGGTCGCGCGAAACCGTGGCGCGATCGAAGAAGCGTCGGTCCTGGCGCTTTTTCACACTGTGGGTAAGAACCGCTCGCTGCACGGGGCGCGCCCCCTCGGCAAAACCACGCATCTTGCGAATCGCCGGGCGCGCGAGCATCTCAAAGCCCACATACGCCGCGGCCGGATTGCCTGAAAGCCCCAGGTAGGGCTTACCCCCGAGCAAGCCAAACGTGATGGCCTTGCCCGGACGCATCGAAATGCGGTCAAACAGCACCTCGCCCTCGCGCCGGACGAGCGCCGTCACGTAGTCGTAATCGCCCGCCGAGGCGCCACCGCTCGTAATGACAAAATCGCACTCCTGCACGGCGCGATGCACCAGTTCGGCAATCGCCTGCTCATCGTCGGGCGCAATGCCGTAGAACACGGGCTCGGCTCCTGCATCGAGCGCCTCGGCCATCAACGCCGAGGAGTTGGAGTCGCGAATCTGCCCGCGCGCCGGCACGTTACTCGGTGCGACCAGTTCCGTGCCCAGCGAGATGATGCCCACACGCGGGGCAGCGTGCACCTTCACGCTCGCGTATCCGGCGCTTGCCAGCAGACCCGCGCCCGCCGGAGCCACGACCTCGCCGGCGCGCATCACAGCATCGCCGGCATGGGCCTCCTCGGCGGCAGAGCGAACATTCTCCCCCACCTTGGCCGGCGCCGAGAACCTCACACGCGAGCCCTCGTTGCCGTCACCGTCGAGCACATCAACGATCTCGTACTTCACCACGGCGTCAGCACCCTCGGGCACCGGCGCGCCCGTCATGATGCGGACGGTCTCGCCCGTGCCGACCACGCCCTCAAAGACATGGCCCGCTGCCTCGTGTCCGATAACGTCGAGCGTCACCGGCGTCTCACCAGACGCCTGCGCCAAGTCCGCCGAGCGCACGGCATATCCGTCCATAGCGCTGTTGGCAAACGGCGAGATGTCGATATCGGCCACCGCGTCCTCGGCCAAGGGAAGACCGGCGGCCTGCCACACGGGAATCTCGACGAGATCGGTCGGAGCAACGTGCGACAG
>USHR01000239.1 GCA_900554495.1 uncultured Collinsella sp. | reverse complement strand
GCGGTCGACGCCCTTTCTTGTTAGACGCTATAAAGCCCAGCGCTTATTTGTTGACCTGGCCGGCGCGAACGGCAGCCTTCTTGCGGTCGGTGGCGTTGAGCAGACGCTTGCGCAGGCGGATGTTCTTGGGAGTGATCTCCACCAGCTCATCGTCGGCGATGTACTCCAGCGCCTCCTCCAGTGAGAAGGTGCGGGGCGGCACCAGCTGGACGGAGATATCGGAGGTCGAGGAACGCTGGTTGCCCAGGTTCTTGGTACGGGCGATGTTGACGACCATGTCGCCGGCCTTGCTGCGCTCGCCCACGATCATGCCCTCATAGCACTCGGTGCCCGGCTCAACAAACAGCTGGCCGCGCTCCTGCAGCGTACCCAGAGCGTAGGCAACGGCCTTCTCGGTGGTCATGGAGATCATGGCGCCGTTCTGACGGTTGCCGATCTCGCCGGCGTAAGGACCATACTCCAGGAAGGTGTGGTAGAACACGCCCTCGCCGTGGGTGACGTTCATGATGCGGTTCTTAAGACCCATGATGCCGCGGGTCGGAATCTTAAACTCGAGGTGCGTCACGATGCCCGAGGTATCCATGCTCGTCATGATGCCGCCGGAGGTGCCGAAGACCTCAACGACCTTGCCCGAGTACTCGTCCGGGCACTCGACGACGGCCTGCTCGACAGGCTCCATCTTGTTGCCGTTCTCGTCCTTCTTAAACAGAACGCGGGGACGGCCGACCTGGAACTCAAAGCCCTCGCGGCGCATGGACTCCATCAGGACGGACAGGTGCAGAATGCCGCGGCCCGAGACCTCGACGCCGCTCTTGTCCTCGAGCTCCTCGATCTTCATAGTCACGTTGTTCTCGGCCTCGTTGAACAGGCGCTCCTTGAGCTGACGGGCGCCCACGATGTCGCCATCACGGCCGACGAGCGGGGAGGTCGAAGCCTCAAAGACGATGGACAGGGTCGGCGGGTCGATCTCGATGGGCTCGAGCTCGACAGGGTTCTCGGGATCGGTGTAGACATCGCCGATATCGGTGCGGTCGATGCCAACGACAGCGGCGATATCGCCGGCGCCGACTTCCTGGCACTCGGTGCGGCCCAGGTAGTCGAAGGTAAAGAGCTGCTTGACGGTAGCGGTGGCGCTGGAGCCGTCGTTCTTGACAACCAGGATCTGGTCGCCCTGGTGGATGGTGCCAGAGTACACGCGGCCGATACCGATGCGACCGACGAAGTTGGAGTGGTCGATGGTCACGCACTGCATGGCCAGCGGGGCGTTCTCGTCAACCTCGGGCGCGGGCATGTCGTCAATGATCATATCGAGCAGCGGATACATGTCCATGTTGCCGTCGTTGGGGTCAAGGCGGGCAAAGCCATTCATGGCGCTGGCGTAGACCACGTGCTCCATGGCGAACTCAAGCTGGTCGTCGGTAGCGCCCAGGTCGGCCATAAGGTCGAGGCAGTCGTTGTAGGCCTTCTCGGGGTTGGCACCCGGACGGTCGATCTTGTTGATGACGATCATGATCTTAAGGCCGGTGTCGATAGCGTGACGCAGCACGAAGCGGGTCTGGGGCATGGGGCCCTCAAAAGCGTCGACCAGCAGCAGGGCGCCGTCGGCCATACGCAGCACGCGCTCGACCTCGCCGCCAAAGTCGGCGTGGCCCGGGGTGTCGATGACGTTGATCTTGACGTCCTTGTACTCGATAGAGATGTTCTTGGCGAGAATCGTAATGCCGCGCTCGCGCTCCTGGTCGTTGGAATCCAGGACGCGGTCCTCGACCTGCTGGTTGGCACGGAAGGCGTCCGTGGCACGCAGGAGCTTGTCGACCATCGTCGTCTTGCCGTGGTCGACGTGAGCGATGATGGCGATGTTCCTCAGATTGTCTACGCGCATGTAGTTCCCCTATCTTCTATCTATATACAACCGGCACGCGTATGCGACCCGCCCAGCAATGCAACGCTCAGCGGGAATATTGAGCCTTTTACCGAAAACTCGTTTATTTTAGCGATTTTAGATGAGAGGGGTTTCCTCACCTGCAGGTTCAGGGTCGCTCCACATAAAACCATCGCCGGCACCCATGCCCTCATACAGCACGTACGCCGAAAAGCCGCTCTCGAGCGTCGTCTCAAAGAAGCTCACGAGCAGAGCGTCATGGTAGCCGCCGTCAATCTCGACGCAGCCGGTATAGCCGATGGCATAGCGGGCGATACGGCCCAGGCCCTCGTCCTTAAGACCCATCTTGTGCTCGGAAATAAAGTTGGTGGCCGCCTCCAGGCACGCCTCTTCGCCGTCCTCGTCAAGCGCCGCCAGATATCGGTTGGAAGCAGCGTCCTCAATCGCCACAACTACGCCCGGATTCTCGCCGGCGGCAAGGTCGTCCAAGAACGCACCAATCAGGTCACACACCATGGCGTCGAGCTCGGCGGAGACGTTACCGGCGTCCTGCATATCCTGTGCCATCTTTAGACCTTCCCATCGA
>USHR01000238.1 GCA_900554495.1 uncultured Collinsella sp. | reverse complement strand
CCCTCGAGGACGCGCTCGAGCGGGCTGTCCGTGGCCTCGGCCTGGAACAGCAGCTGCAGCGCCTGACTGCGGGCAAGCGTACGCCCGCGATAAACCTTAAGGCTCAAAGGTTACTCCTTGGGGAAAACGAGACCGTCGATGCAAACGTCAACGCGCTCGACCTCGACGCCCACCTGAGCATCGATGGCGGCGACCACGGCGGCGCGAACGGCCTCGGCGAGTTTCTTGAACGGATAGCCAAAGAACACCACGACACGCACGGTGAGTGCGAGCTTGTCGCCAACGACCTCGGCCTCGACCGCCGGCTCGGAAGCCGGGGCCTTGGACGAGAGCATCATGGAGACAAGGTTGGTGGCAAGGTCCTTGACGCCAACGGAGGCGATGCCCTCGACATCCGACACGGCGCGCGAGACGATGGCGGTCAGAACATCGGGCGAAATGCCGATGCCGTCAATCTTGATTTCCTGGGGCATGAGTCCTCCTAGAAGAGTTGGTTGCTAGACGCGGGAGACGAACTTGCCGTCGCGGGTGTCAACCTTGATGACCTCACCCTCGTTGAGGTACATGGGGACCTGGATGACAGCGCCGGTGTCGATCGTGGCCGGCTTGGTGGAACCCTGGACGGTGTCGCCCTTAAAGCCCGGGTCGGTCTGGACGATGGTGGTCTCGATGAACATCGGCGGGGTCACGCCCATAAGCTCATCGTCGGCGAAGAGCAGCTGGCAGATGTCGTTCTCGCGCAGCCACTTGGAGTTCTCGCCCACCATGTCCTCGGGAACGGGAACCTGCTCATAGGACTCGTTGTCCATGAAGATGTAGTCGGTGCCATCGTTGTAGAGGTACTGGAACTCACGGGTGGTGAGCATGACGCTCTCGAACTTGGTGCCGGCGTTGCAGGTGTTCTCGACGACGCGGCCGCTCTTGATGTCGCGGGTCTTGTAGCGCACAAACGCGCCGCCCTTGCCCGGCTTGACATGCTGGAACTCGACGATGGTGTAGACCTTGTCCTTGATGCGGAGACCGAGGCCGTTCTTGAAGTCGGCGGTAGAAATGGTAGGCATAGCGACCTTTCTTGTTATGGGCAGAACGCACAAGCGTCCAAATTACATACGACCGAAATTATACACTTGCAGACGGCGCCTGCAGCGAGCGCATAAAAAGAGAACGCGGGGCGTCCGAATTGCTCCGGACGCCCCGCCCCAAAAATCTATCGAAATGGTCTAGCAATCGATGACGTACAGGTCGTGCGGGGTCTTGGTGAAGGGCTCATATCCGTTCTCGGTGACGACGCCGTAGTCCTCCAGGCGCACGCCGCCCACACCGGGCAGGTAGACGCCGGGCTCCATGGTAATAACCGAGCCGACCTCGATAATGTTCTTGCTGCGGTTGAAGTTGGGCAGCTCGTGAATGTCGATACCGACGCCGTGGCCCAGACCATGGTTGTAGTAATCGCCATAGCCGGCATCGCCGATGATCTTCTTGGAGAGCTTGAAGATGTCGTTGCCCTCGACGCCCGGATGAATGGCGGCGACGCACTCCTCGTGCGTACGGCGCACGAGCGCGTACAGGTCAAGCTGCTCCTGCGTGGGCTCGCCCATCACAACAGTGCGTGTCATGTCGGAGCGGTAATCACAGTAGCCCGCGCCGTAGTCCATCAGGACGAAGTCGCCCTTCTCGATCACGCGATCGCTCGGCACGGCATGCGGGTTGGCGGTGTTGGGACCGCTCGCCACGATGGAGCCAAAAGCCAAGCTGTCGGCGCCGTTGGCGAACATAAAGTTCTCGAGCTCGTTGCGAACCTGCTTCTCGGTCATGCCGGGCTTAATAAAGCCGAGCATGTGCTGGAAGGCGGCGTCGGTGATCGACTGCGCATGGCGCATGAGCTCAATCTCCTCGGCGTCCTTGATGGCGCGCATCTTACGGATGTCGTCATGCATCAGCGGCAGCATGCAGGCGACGGAACGATCCTCCAGGCCACGTTGGATGCCCTGGTAGAAGTTAATCTGCATGTCATCCTCGACAGCGCAGACGCGGCACCTATTGGCCGCGATCTTGCCGGCGACCCAGCCGGGAATGGTGCCCTCGTCCATGTCGTAGACCCAGGGGCTGCCGGCGGGCGTGTTCTCCTCAAAGCTGTTGAGGTAGCGCGAGTCGGTGTGGAACAGGCACTGGTCAGCCGTAATAAACGCAGCGTGCGGGAACTCGAAGGTGTAGTCGAAGACGCCCTTCACGCCCGTAAGCCAACGAAGGTTGGCCTCGTCGCGCACCACGATGGCGTCGTAGCCACGCTCGGCCATCAGGGCACGGACACGCTCGATACGACCGGCAGGACCGGCAGCAAACTCAGACATGCAGATTCCTTTCTTGTTGTCTCTATATAGACGGAACGGGTCTCAACCGAACGACGGAATCGCATGCGATCCGCAACCGATTGAAAACCCGCCCCTCAACATGATACGAAAGACGATGGA
>USHR01000237.1 GCA_900554495.1 uncultured Collinsella sp. | reverse complement strand
TCGTCATCCAGATCAACACGATCGAGTCCGAGGCCGACGAGCTCTACATCAACGCCATGCGCAACCTGCATGTCAACGGCAAGGATCCGCTCGAGGTCATCGCTTGGCGTGACGTGTACGCCTTCCTGGAGTACTGTGCTGACTGCTGTGAGAATGTGGCCGATGTTGTGGATTCGATTGTCATGAAGAACAGTTAATTGGGGGTACGTGTCCCGGCGGTCGCGGGCCCGGCCACTAATAACCTTTTTCACTCCGGCTGCAAGCAGAGTCGTTCAAAAGGTTATTAGTGGCCGGGCCCGCTCCCTTACGTACCACCATTGGGAACTTTGGCTGATAGTTATAGCGCAATGGGGGTTTGGCTGAAGGGACCTTTGGTATCCGTTCGGACACTTTGGCCCTCGATGAGCGTTTGGCTGATTGCTGCTTTGGGTACTGTTTGGGTTACTTTGGGTTTGTTTGATTTTTAATTGTTGGAGGGCTTGTATGTCTTATTTGGATCTGGCTCGGGGTCGGTATTCTTGTCGTGAATTTCAGGATCGTTCTGTTGAGCAAGCTGTTGTGGATGCCATTGTTGAGGCTGGGCGTATTGCTCCTTCTGCTTGTAATAATCATCCGACCCGCGTGATGGTGCTTGATACTCCGGAGTTGTTGGAGAAGGCTGCTGCTTGTCAGCCGCGCTTTGCTCGTGATGGATCTATCTTTGGAGCTCCGCTTATCTTTCTTATTTGCAGCGTTACCGATGATGCTTGGGTGCGCCCGTATGATCAGATGAACTCGAGTGCCATCGATACTTCGATCGTCTGCGATCAGATGATGATGGAGGCCACCGAGCATGGCCTGGGAACGTGCTGGGTATGCCATTTTAAGCCCGAGGTGGCACAAGAGCAGTTCAATCTGCCCAAGGGCGTCTATCCCTATCATATGCTCGTCTGTGGCTATCCCGCCGACCACATCGCCGATCCCGAGCATCGCGAGGCCCGTACCATTCCCCTCTCCGACTTCCTCCTCAAGTAGATTTTGGGACATGCCCTAAAACCTATCCTTGACCGCTCACCGGTTCGCCGAGTTCTGCGCCACTATGTGCAGGGCTCGGTTTTTTATGTTGCGCGCCCCGGTACAGTCATAAAAAAGGACCCGCAAGCTGCGGGTCCTTTCTAGGCACTAAATTGTAGGCCGAATGTTAGTCCAGGTCGTCGGCAGCGAAGTTGTCGATCGGGGCGAAGGGATCGGCCACGGGGACAACCGGGTCAGCGACGGGCAGCGGCTCGGCGGGAACAGTCACCGCAGGAGAAGCGGCGGAACCGACCGGCGTGGAGGCCATGAGGTCGGCCGGGAAGGAGTTTTGGGCATCGTCCATGAAGTGCTGGATGAGCTTGAGGTACTCGGCCTTGAACTCCTCACGGGAAGCCTTGAGACGATCGATCTCCTCGAGCTCGGCCTGCTTCTCGGTCAGAGCCTGGCGGATAACCTCGCGTGCCTTGGCGTCAGCCTCGTTGCGGATACGCTCAGCGTTCTCATTGGCATCGTTGACGATGGTCTCAGCGGTCTGCTGGGCAGCGATCAGGGCAGCGGAAATCTGGCGCTCCTGAGCGGAGAAATCAGGGGCGGGAGCAGCCACGGGGGCGGCAGGAACGGCCTGGGCGGTGGCATCCTGAGCCTGGGCAAGCTGAGCCTGTGCGTCGGCAAGTTGCTGCTCGGTAGCAGTCAGACGACCCTTAAGGTCGACGATCTTAGCGAGCATAGCGTCAACCTCAGAGGACAGCGTCTCCAAGAAGACGTCGACCTCGGCAGGATCGTAGCCACGCTTGGCCTCAGAGAAAGTCTGAGCCTGGATGTCTGCAGGGGTAATAGCCATAACAAGTCTCCTTTTTCATCGCCTCGGCGCTACACGCCCGACGTAAGTTACTAAGTCAGTTCTACACGAGTATACCTATAAGAAGCTGCAGAACCAGCCTCTGCACCAACTGCAACGCAATAATCGCAACGACCGGCGAAAAATCGATACCGCCCATCGGCGGGATGAAACGACGGAACAGGTTGAGCCACGGACCGCACACGCTATCAAGCACCGCGGCAATATCCTGAAGCAAACCACCCTGCTTCATGGGAATCCACGTCATAAAGCAGTAGACGACAATGAGCGTGGAATAGAAGTTGAACAGCGTGTTGACCAGCTGGACGATAGTGTAGATGTTGATGGGAATCTCCTCGTCTTGTCTTTACTTAAGGTAGCCGTCGGCACGAAGCTTCTTGAGATCGGAATCTTTGACCTCGCAACCGGCGGGCAGCACCATGAACACGCGGTCGCCCACCTCCTTGACCGTGGCACCCAGACCGCAGGCAAAGCCGTAAGAGAAGTCCAAGACGCGCTTGGCAACTTCGGTGCGTACGCCCACAAAAATCAGTGCGACAGGCTGCTTGGTGCGAACGCGGCGCACCACGGTCTCCACGTCGTCATAGCTCTCGGGGCGCAGGACATAGG
>USHR01000236.1 GCA_900554495.1 uncultured Collinsella sp. | reverse complement strand
GAGATGAGCGCTAGTCTCGTGGGCTCGGAGATGTGTATAAGAGACAGGAGCAGATTGCCGGGCTCAAAGCCGAGCGTGCGAGCGTGCAGGAGCGGCTGAGTTTTTACGACGAGGCGGTCTATTGGCGCGAGCGCGAGGGCAAACCGGAGCTCAAGCAATTCGAGCGCCGCTACGTGGTCTTTGAGGAGTTCCCGGGCGATATCGAGCGTGGCCGCTCGATGCTGCACCCCACGCTCATGCGGGCGATTCTGCGCATGCGTGCGCTCACGGGCACACGCCCCATGCGCGGTTGGGGCGCCATGCTGCGTCGCGAGGCGCTGCATTCCGGCGACCCCATCGCCGGTGCCGGTTCCTTTGCCGTGTTGCCGCGTGGTGCCGAGGAAATACTGCCGAGCGATCCTGCCGAGCTGGCGGAGATTGGCGTCGAGGTGCTGCCCGAGGGCACGTACCTGTGCATGAGTCGCTGGGGCATGCCGTACGAGCCCGAGGGTATCCGCGCCATCGTGGCCTGCATGGACAGGCACGCGCTCCAGCCCATCGGCAATGCTTTCGATTTTTGCTACCTGGACACCACGAGTTACGAGGAGTCTCACCAAGAGGACTTCTGCTGCATCCAAATCCCCGTCGCCCTCAAATAACTTGCGGTGAAATAGTCCCCAAATAGCTCAAGCGGGTGTGCAAATAGGAACTATTCCACCGCAACTTCAATGTGACAAAGGAACAGTCCCTTTGTCACATTCCATGCGAGCTCCAGCGCTGTCTGGGGGTATAAGGCTAGCAAGTGTTTATTTGCGAGGCCTAAGGGGCGCCCCGTATGGATATCGATAACTTTGAATGGTGGTATAGCGAGGGCGAGGCTCCGGACGAGGAGTGGGACGAGCCCACGCCGCGTGACATGTCGAGCGACGAGGACGAGACCGGCAACGACGTCGCCGCCGACTCGGACGCCGCCCTCGACCCCGTCGAGCCTCTGACCTTCGAACAAGCTTGGGCCCAGGCCGAGGCAGACGAGGCCAAGGCCGACGCTACGGCCACGCTCGGCGAGCCAGCCGACATGTCGATCTCGCCGGCAAAGACCCCGCAGCCGCGTCACACCATCGACCCCGACAGCACGGCATCCTTCAGTATTCTCGACGTGCCCTCGCAGGGCGCTCAGGCGCCCGCGCCCACACGACGCCCCAATCTGTCTCGCGAGGAAGATGCAGGACGTCGCTCTCCGCTTGGCCCCATCCTTATCGCCTTCATGGCCGGCGTTATCGCATGCTCGGTAATTGGAAACGTCTGGAGCCATGTCGAGCAGCAGCGAAAAGACGCCGCCAAGGTCGAGATGTCTGTCGAGCAATCGCTCGGTCGCACGCGCTCGGTTCATGTGTCGGTCGAGGTCAAGGACGGCGCGACGTGGGACACCGCGCGCGGCGACAGCCAAATGCTCATCCACATCGTGGGACGCACGCTCAAAGGGCAGACGATTGACGAGTATCAATACGTCAATTCCGCTGGTGACGGCATCGAGCTCAAGCCCGGCGACTACGAGCTCACGGTCGATGAGCCACCCGTCGCCACCGATGGCACGCGTTTCCGTGCCTCAAAGCGCATGGTCCCCGTGAGCTTTAATTCGCAGGCGCCCGATACGGTCGACACCACGCCGCAGGGCGGGTTTGACCTTTACGCGGATACCCAGTAGGCGTTCGCCGCTCATTCCGCTATGGCTACTCAATAATCGCCTGCCGTCCCGTCCCGCCGCCAAGAGTGGGACAATAGCCCTCGGCACTGTTGTTTACTTTTGGAGGAAGTAGCATGTCCACCGTCACCACCATCAAGCGCGGCGGCCTCACCGCGGCCGTCGATTCCATGGGCGCCCAGCTCACGAGCCTTGTCCTCAACGGCAACGAGTATCTGTGGCAGGGCGACCCCGCCTTTTGGGGCAAGCACGCGCCCATCCTGTTCCCCATTGTGGGCTCGCTGCGCAACAACACGGCAACGTCTGCGGCCGGCACCTGCGAGATGCCGCGCCACGGACTCGCGCGCATTGTCGAGCACAAGCTGGTCGAGGTTTCGGAGGACGGCTCCTCGGTAACGTACGAGATCACCGATACGCCCGAGTCGCTCAAGGCGTTCCCGTTCCACTTTAGGCTCAACATGACCTATGCCCTGACTGGTGACGCCACACTTACCCAGACCTTTGCCGTCACCAATACCGGCGACGTGGACCTGCCGTTCTCGGTGGGCGGCCACCCCGCGTTTAACGTACCGGCTCCCGGTGCCGAGGACGAGGCATTCGAGGATTACGAGCTGGCGTTTACCGAGGCTTGGACCAACGAGGCTCCCATCATCACGCCCGATGGCCTCATGACGTTCGAGGGCAGCTACAAGGCTCCCGATAACTCGGACGTGCTACCCATTACGCACCGCAGCTTCGATAACGATGCCATCATGTTCACCGATGTCCCGGGCTCCACGCTCACACTGCGCGGCCGCAAGTCGGGCCACGGCGTCAAGATCGACTTTGAGGGCTTTAAGTACATCGGCGTGTGGTCTGCCGCCA
>USHR01000235.1 GCA_900554495.1 uncultured Collinsella sp. | reverse complement strand
TTAAAGACGCCGGCGTTGTCGAGCACGTGGCCAAACACCACGCCGACCTCCTCGTGCAGGATATCGATGGCGTTGTCGGCCGTAAGCTCGTCGGCGCGGCGAGCAAAGACGTCCTCGGCCCACGCGGCATGGCTGCGGCAAAGGTCGTCGCCCTCGAGCGCGCCAGCAAGGTCGTAGCTGGCATCGGCCTTGGCCGCCAGCAAGTGCTCGCGGACAGCGCCGAGCTCGGGAACCAAGCGCGGCGGCAAAATGGCCAGGCCCATGACCTCGATCAGGCCGATGTTCTCCTTCTTGATGTGGTGGTACTCGGCATGCGGGTGGAATACGCCCAGCGGATGCTCGTCGGTCGTGATGTTGCAGCGAAGCGCCAGGTAGGCCTCGTAAATTTCGCCGCCGGCATTGCCGCGGGAGTCGACGCGGCGGATGACGGGCGTCACGGTGTTGTGCGCCACGCCGTCGGCTGTGTGCGCGATGACGCCCACCGACTCATCGGTCCACTCGCGCCAGGCGAGGATGATCTTCTCGGCGGCGTCGAGCAGCTGGGCGCGGTCGTGCGAGCGCAGCCGCAGCACCGAAAGCGGCCACTGCAACACGGTACCGCTGACCTGGTCAAAGCCGGGCACGCTAAACTGCGAGACCTCGGCGGCATGCATCATGGGGAACTCGTGCGCGCCGCCCTGGAAGTGGTCGTGCGACAGAATCGAGCCGCCCACGATGGGCAGGTCGGCGTTGGAGCCAATAAAGTAATGCGGGAACAGGTCCACAAAGTCGAGCAGGCAGGTCAGACCCTTGCGGTCGACGTGCATCGGACGATGCTCGGAGCTCATGGCAATGCAGTGCTCGTTAAAGTACGCGTACGGGCTGTACTGGAAGCCCCAGCGCTCGCCGTCGAGCTGGATGGGGATGACGCGCAGATTCTGGCGGGCGGGGTGAGCGCCGCCGTCGGCTGCGGCGGAGCGTCCGGGATAGCCCTCGTTTTCGATGCAGAGCTGGCAGGCGGGATACTTCTTGCCCGTGTTCTTAGCTGCACCTGCCGCGGCGATATCGCGCGGGTCCTTCTCAGGCTTGGACAGGTTGATGGTGATCTCCAGGTCGCCCCAGTTGGTGGGGGTGCTCCATTTGATGTTGCGCGCGATGGCGGCGCGGCGCACGTAGCCGGCGTCGCAGCACAGACCGTAGAACCAGTCGGTCGCGGCGCGGGGCTCGTTGACGCCCATGCGGCCGTTGAACTCCTCGTTTACAACCGAAGGCCTCGGCATGAGCGCGCCCATAATGCGCATGGCAATGCGGTCGCGGCCAGACGCCGTGTCCTCGGCGGCGCCGTTGGCAACGGCAGCCTCGGCAAGCGCAGCAAGCGTGCCCTCCAGGTCAAAGTTGGGCAGGGTATCGGGGTGCAAGAGCGAGAGTTTCTCGACCTGGAGCGCCCAGGCCATGTCGAGCGCCGGGCCCGTAGCACCGATGCACTCGAGAATGGTGTTATACGCCCAGATGCGATCGTCCTGGCCGATCATCGATCGGTGGATAGCGTACTCGATCAGGTTCTGCGCGGCCTCGCGCACGTCAGTCATTACAGCCATGCCGCGTAAGCCCCCTTGTCAGAAATTGCGTAGTGGCGGGCAGAGCCCTCGCCCAGCCAGCCGTTCATCTTGGTGATAAAGGTGTCGACCAGGTCGAGCGGCACGAAGGCCTGGATGGTGCCACCAAAGCCGCCACCGTGGATACGGACGGCGCCACGGCCGTCGAGCACGTGCTCGGCCAGTGCCAGGGCATACATCGAAGGCTGCTCGGAGCCCAGCTTGGCAACGACATTCTGCAGGTACATGGCAGAGCTGGCGCCGGACTCGCGCGTCAGGACCAGGAACTGATCGATGTCGCCGGCGTTCAGGGCAGCCCAGCGCTTATCGACCAGGCCGTTTTCGTACCAGTAGTGAACGGCGCGCAGGCAGGCACGGTCGCCCAGCTTGGCGCGCAGCTCGGGGAGTTTGGCGTCAAAGTCCGCCACGTTTACCTCGCACAGACGCGCCTTGCCAAACTCGGCGGCGACGTCCTGCATCTCGCGCGGAACGGCGGCGTAGTCGTCGGTAGCTGCCACATGGTCGGCACCGACCTTAACGAGCACGAGTGCATAGCCGTGATCCTCAAAGTTGAGTTCGAGCTTCTGGGTCTTGGGCTGGGCCTGATCCTCAAAGTCCATGTAGGCGAGTCCGCCCAAGCAAACGGCGGCCTGGTCCATCAGACCGCAGGGCTTGCCGTAGTAGTTGTTCTCGGTGCGCTGGCTCATCTGGGCGAGCGTGACGGGCTCAATGGCGGGCGCGCCCCAGAGCGTCTCCATGGCGCGACCGTATGCCGCCTCGACAGCAGCAGAGCTCGAAAGGCCGCCGCCCGAGGGGACAGAGCAGGTGAAGGCGAAGTCGAAGCCCTGGGGCTCAACGCCAAGCGCTGCGACCTCGTGGGCCATACCGCGCACGAGGCTTGCGGACGTGCCCTTCTCGGACTCCTGAACGTCTAGCGTGTCGAGCGCGATCTCAAACGTGGGATAGCCCTCGTCGGC
>USHR01000234.1 GCA_900554495.1 uncultured Collinsella sp. | reverse complement strand
TCGCTCCCATCGTATACGCTCCATAAACGCTAAATAGTTTCTCACGGTTTGTCCCTGCGGCGCTTGCGAAATCCGATGCTTACAGAATGAGCGAACACAGCTGAGAGCCCAACCCAAATCAGCTGTTCATGTGGTAGCATCGGGATTCGCATAAATGAGGGAGTAGTCGCGTGATCGGGTTCGCCTCCGGTGGCGCGGCAAGTCAACACACTGGCCGATGCGGCCTGGCTTGCCTTAATGAACGAGACTCGTGGCTGTGCGCGCAACGCGTACGCCACGGGTCTTTTTTGTTACTCCCCCAAGAGGTACACGCGGGCCCGCCCGCAGAGAGGGAGCCAGACTATGGGACTCGCAGAGCTTGTGTTGCTCGCTATCGGCCTTTCTATGGACGCTTTTGCCGTATCCATCTGCAAGGGCCTTGGCATGAAAAGGATCAACCTTAAGGTCGCCGTGATACTCGGCCTGTTCTTTGGCGGTTTCCAGGCCGGCATGCCCGTAATTGGGTGGGCCCTTGGTAGCCAGTTCATGGGCATCATCAGCCCCATCGACCACTGGATCGCCTTTATCCTGCTCGCCTTTATCGGCGGCAAGATGCTGTGGGAAGCCTTTACTGAGGACGAGAACGAAGGCGACGGCAAGGATGCCGAAAAGATCGACCTGGGCGAATATCTAATCCTTGCCATCGCCACCTCGATTGACGCGCTTGCCGTGGGCATCTCGTTTGCCGCGCTCTCGGTCGATATCGTTCCCGCCGTGTCGCTCATTGGCATCACGACCTTTGTCTTCTCCGTTGCCGGCGTAGCGATCGGCCACACCTTTGGCGCGCGCTACGAAAAGCCCGCCACCATCGTGGGTGGCGTCGTGCTCGTCCTCATCGGCCTCAAGATTTTGCTGGAGCATCTGGGGATTTTGGCGCTGTAAAACACCCTTCAAAACTAAACGTCCGGGCAAGACCTCATGCAGAGTTTTGCATGAGGCCTTTTCATGCAGACTTTTGCATGTCATACTGATATGCAAAAGTCTGCACGTTAGGAGATCGCCGTGGATACCCTTCCCATCACCACACCGCGCCAAGCTGGCATCTACGTGCGCCAGGCACGCGATGCTCAGGGTCTCACCCGTGCAACCCTCGCTAAAAAAGCCGGTGTTTCGGAGCGCCTGCTCGCATCGCTCGAGCTGGGAGATGCCACGGGTATTCGGCTCGACAAGCTGCTGGCGGTTTTCGGTGCTCTCGGACTGGCACTAGTTGCTCAAGGGAATATCGACGACACGAAACATGAGCAGCCAACCGACGCCCCGCATGCCGATTTGCAACCTTGTAGCACCCCCAGGTGCCATCACACTCAACGTCTTCACCATCGCAACCGACGCGGCGCAGCCATTCCAGCTCTTCCAGATACCCCCTTTACGGCCGAGCTCTACGACAAGGCCTTCGCCGATTTCGCCATGTCCAATCTCGGAGTCTCGATTGCCGCAAGCGCATCTGCCCAAACCAAGCCCGAAGGGAGATAGCCAATGGCCAGAAAAACGCTTCGGACTATTATTTGCGGCGTACCCGCAGGAACGCTCATGCAAGATGAGAGCGGTCTAGTCAGTTTTGCCTACGATCAAGATTATGACGGACCAGCCCTATCGACCAACATTCCCGTATCAAATCGCACATACGGCCAACAGGTCATGAATCCGTACTTGTTTGGCCTTCTGCCCGACAGCGAGGACCAACGAAAAGCGATTGCCGCCGAATTCGACGCCAGGCCCAATAATCCCGTTGCGCTGCTCAGCCATATCGGACTCGACTGTCCGGGCGGAGTGCAGTTTTGCGCCGAAGAAGATATCGACGCCGCCTTGCATCGCACTGGCGAATACCGCCCTATAGACGACCACGAGATTGCCTTGCGCCTCAAGTCGATCAGGGATGACCGCGAGGCATCGTGGATGGGCCTAGATGAAAGTTGGTCACTTGGAGGCAACCAGGGCAAGTTCGCACTCGCGCTCATAGACGGTCGCTGGTGCGAATGCGTAGGTTCCTCGCCCACGACGCATATTTTCAAAAATGGCGTTATCGGATTTAAACTTGAAGCTCTTAATGAGTTTGTCTGCATGAAAAGCGCCCAGCGCGCGGGTATCGCAACGGCGAACGTTGAGTATCGCTTATTTGAGGACGAACCCGCCCTCATTGTTGAACGCTATGACCGTGTGAAAGCCAAAGACGGAACAATCATGCGTCTACACCAAGAAGACCTCTGTCAGGCCCTTGGAGTGATGCCCGCTCAAAAGTACACGGCAGACGGTGGCCCGACCGCACGCGACATTCAGGAACTCCTCGTCAACACGAGCCATCATCAACTTAACCTGTATCTGTTTACGCAGATACTTTTCTTTAACGCCATCATCGGCGCACCGGACGCGCATGCGAAGAACTATTCCCTGCTTCTTGGAAACGGCAGCACAGCTATGATGGCCCGTATGTATGACGTTGCATCGGGGCTGGCATACGAACGCATGCGGCGAAAAGCGCGCCTTGCCATGAGCGTTGGCGGCGAAAATCGTGTGGGGCGCATCGGTCCAGGCGCTATCC
>USHR01000233.1 GCA_900554495.1 uncultured Collinsella sp. | reverse complement strand
TGTATAAGAGACAGGTCGTTATCCGCCACGTGGTGGTGCCCGGCATTACCGATACGGTTGAGGAGTGCGAGGCACTCGGTCGTCTGATTGCCCCGTGGCATAACGTGGTGGGCCTGGAAATGCTGCCGTATCACACGATGGGCGTCGTCAAGTATGAGCAGCTGGGGATTCCCTATAAGCTCGAGGGCGTGCCCCAGATGGATACCGCTCGTATGCCCGAGCTGCGTAATGCCGTTATGGTCGGCATGAAAAAGCGCCGTGCGGAGCTAAAAAACGCCATCGGCTAGCGTACCATTTTCGTTCCCCAAGGACACTCATCGGGGACAGACTTAAATGAGTGCCCCTGGGCACCTAGTTGATTGCTAAAGAGCCCCGTCAAGTTGCGGTGGAATAGTTCTTGTTTTTCGGCTTATGCCGCCCAAACAGGAACTATTTCACCGCAACTGCGTTTTGGGCAAAGATGCGCAACGGAATCGGTGTTTTTGCATAGAAACGCCTGTTTATTGTTTAGAGACACCTTAAACGCGACTGAATATCTTTGGAAAGAAATGCCTGCTATCGACATCGATGGCTGTACCTATGTCATGAGCGTCATGACATCGATGCCGTGGAGCGACCGCTCGAGCGAGGTTACGGCCGCGATTGCAAAGGCGCTGTTTGATACGCGAGCTGCACTGGCTTAGCGTGTTCGTTTGGCGAGGTCAAACAAAATGCTGGTACCATACCGTGGTTGAGAATTTCGTATAGGTTTGGGGAATGGTATGGCTACCATCGCGATTATCGGTGCGCTCGAAAAAGAGATCATGCAGATTAAGGAAGAGCTGAGCGACGTTTGCGAGGCACGGGAGGCAGGCTTGACCGTTGTGAGCGGTGAGCTCGACGGCCTGACAGTTGTCGCCACAACGGCGGGCATGGGCACGGTGAACGCCGCCGCTGCAACACAGCACCTCATTAGCAAGTATGCTCCGCAGGCTGTTGTGTTTTCGGGCATTGCGGGCGGTTTGAACCCCAAGCTCCATATCGACGACGTGGTCATTGGCAAACGCCTGCGCTATCTGGATACCGATACCGCGCTTATCGCCGAGTCCGCACCGGGGCTTGAGGAGTTTGGTTCGACGCCCGCGCTGGTCGATATTGCCGTCGACGTGCTTGCTGAGCGTGGGTTCGTTGACGCTTCGACAAATGCAGTCGCTTCGAACGAGGGCACCAAACAGTTCCTGGTCGGCACGATTGCCACGGGTAACCGCTTTGTGACGGGCGCCGCCATGCGTAACGACGCTATCGAAGCGACGCATGCCGATTGTGTCGGCATGGAGGGCGCGGCGATTGCTCATGTCGCAACCAAAAATGGTGTCGATTGCCTGGTGTTGCGCGCTATCAGCGATAATTGTGACGAGGCGTACGATGCAATTTGCGACCGAGAGTTCGATCTGTTCGAGTACGCGCGTGTCGCAAGTAACATCACGCTCGATATCGTCCGCCGCATTGCCGCTGCGCAATAGCGCGCTCTTTTGTAAGAACCTACGACCAAGGAGTGTCCATGGCCGATTCCATTAACTACCAGCTTGCCAAGTTCGTCGCCAGCTACGGCAAGGTTTCGCAGATTCCCGAGTCCACCTGCCCCGAGGTGAGCTTTGTCGGCCGCTCCAACGTGGGCAAGTCGTCGATTATGAACAAGCTCTTTGGCCGCAAGAACCTGGTCAAGGTTTCCAGTACGCCGGGCAAGACGAGCAACATCAACTTCTTTGAGGCCGACGACGTGCATTTCGTGGACCTGCCGGGTTACGGCTTCGCCCGTCGCTCCAAGGCCGAGCGCGACCGCTGGGCCGAGCTTATTGGCGACTTCTTTGACTCCGAGCGCAGCTTTAACCTGGTCGTATCGCTGGTTGACATTCGTCACGACCCCAGCAAGCTCGATCATGACATGATCGACTACCTGCAGGGCAACGAGTTCAACTTTATCGTCTGCCTCACCAAAGCCGACAAGCTCAGCCGCACCCAGCAGGCCCGCCAGGCAGCAGCCATCAAAAAGCAGCTCAACGTTCCGGCCGAGAACGTGATCATCACAAGCTCCCAGACCGGCACCGGCATCGATGAGCTTAAGCGCCGCATTGCCGAGGCCTGCCTCTAGTAAGGGCTCCAGCCTAGCAAGAGCCCCTATCAATAAAAAACAAAACTATCAGCCCGGCGACTTTCCAGAGCGTAGGTCCCTGTAGCCGCCGCCGGTGAAGTTAACATAGGGGAGGCCAGGGGGCTTTGCCCCCAAATCTTTCCGCAGGACGGCAGGACCCCCGCCGCACGAAGTGCGCAGCGGGGGTCCTGCCATGTCCGAGGACGATTTGGGGGCAAAGCCCCCTGGCCTCCCCGGCGAGTATACGGGACGGCGACTACAGGTATTCGATCTGGGCGCCTTCCGTGTCGCACGTCAGAATATGCGTGTCGCACTTGGGGAACTGCTCGCGCAGCTTGACCTGCAGGAACTTTGCCACGATGGTATCGTCGGTCACAGCCATAAGGGTCGAGCCCGAGCCGCTAATCCAGATGGTCTTAGCGCCGCCGTTAAGGCAGGTGTCGCGCACGGCGTTGT
>USHR01000232.1 GCA_900554495.1 uncultured Collinsella sp. | reverse complement strand
ATCCAGCGCGAGGACGTCTTTAACTTTATGTACCGCCTGTAGCGAACAAGCCGCTGGGGATAGCCTGACGCGCGCATGCCAATGCAAGCCACCCCGATGCGGCCCGGAGAGGAGCGCGCATGGCCTACGACGCCAAGAAAATCTATTACCGCTTCGATGACCACTTGAGCCGACTGGTTCTGGATTACGAAGCAAGCCGCCAGATTTCGTCTGAGAGCGAAAGCCTCTACCACGGCCTGCCGACCGACCCTTATGACGAGGACCTGTTTGTCGAGCACAATGTCAAGCGCGGCCTGCGCAATGCCGACGGCTCGGGCGTGGTCGCGGGCCTCACTCGTATCTCGGATGTGCACGGCTACAACAAGGTCGACGGAAAGGTCGTGCCCGATCAGGGCAAGCTCACGCTTCGCGGCTACAGCATCGAGGATCTGGTCAACAATGCCCAGGCGGAGAATCGCTACGGCTACGAAGAAGTCGCCTATCTGCTTATCACGGGTTCGCTGCCCAACAAGGAAGAGCTCGACGGCTTCTGCGAGCGCCTAGGTGCCTTTAGACATCTGAGCGACGAATACGTCCGCGAGTTCCCCATGACCACGGTGTCGTCGAGCATCATGAATGTGCTTCAGCGCGCCGTGCTGCTGCTCTACGCCTTCGACGCCGAGCCCGACGCCATTACACCCGAGCACGAAATCGACGTCGCCATCTCCATGCTCGCCCGTCTCCCCCGCATCGCCGCCTTCGCGCATATGGCCTCGGTCGCCAAGCGCCGCGGCTCCGAGGTTCATGTACCGCACCCCACACCCGGCCTCTCCACCGCCGAGACCATCCTGCAGGTGTTGCGCGGCGGCATGGCATTCACCCGCGACGAAGCCATGCTGCTCGACGTGATGCTCATGCTGCATGCCGAGCACGGCGGCGGCAACAACTCCACGTTCGCCTGCCGCGTGCTGTCCTCATCGGCCACCGACCCGTATTCCGCCTACGCCGCGGCTATCGGCTCGCTCAAGGGCCCGCGCCACGGCGGCGCCAATGCCAAGGTCGTGTCTATGCACGAGGACATCCGCGCGCATGTCTCCAATTGGGAGGACGAGGACGAGGTCGCGGCCTACCTGGGCAAGATCCTCGACAGGCAGGCCTTCGACGGCACGGGTCTCATCTACGGTATGGGCCACGCCGTCTACACGCTGAGCGACCCGCGCGCCGAGGTGTGCCGCCGTTACGCGCGCACGCTTGCCGCCAAGAAGGACTTGGGCGAGGAGTTCGCGCTCATCGAGCGCATCGAGCGCCTGGCACCGCAGGTGATGCGCGACCACGGCATGACCAAGCCCATCTGCGCCAACATCGACCTGTACACGGGCTTTATCTACAAGATGCTCGGCGTGCCCGAGACGCTCTTTACGCCGCTATTCGCCGTCGCCCGCATGGCCGGCTGGTCGGCGCACCGCATGGAAGAGCTCTTCTGCGCGCACCGTATCATCCGCCCCGCCTATCGTCCGGTGATCGAGCCGCTGGAGTACAAGCCGCTCGCCGACCGCTAGGACGCGGACCGTTATAGAACTCGAGCGTGGTCAGGGCATCACCGCCCTCGGCCACGCTTTTTATGCCAGTAGAAAGGGCTGCATCGAATGATTGTGTTTTCCGATATGGATGGAACGCTGCTGACGAGTGATAAGCAGATGAGCGACGCCACCTGGGCGATGCTCGACGAGCTTGCGCGCCGCGGTGTTGAGTTTGTGCCCTGCACGGGGCGCCCGCTGTCAGGCATCTTTGAGCCCATCCTCGCCCACCCCGCCGTACACTACGCGGTCTGCGCCAACGGTGCCAGCGTCTGGCAGCTCGACGCCGGTACGCCCATCGACGCCTCGCGCGCCACGTGCATCTTGAGCCGTCCGCTCGACCGTGGCATTGCCCACCGCATCCATCGCATTGCCGCCGGCCACGATGTGACCTTCGATATCTTCGCGGATGGGCAGTGCTTCCTCCCCCGCTCGCTATACGGGCGTCTGGATGAGTTCTGTGGCGGCGACCCCCACATCGCGGCTTCGCTCAAGCGCACACGAACACCGATCGACATGGATATCGACAGCAAGATCGACGAGGTCGAGACGCTCGAACGCATCGCCATGTACTGGCACGACCCGGCCGATCGCGACGCCATCGCGGCGGCGCTCGACACGCTCGAAGGCATTGAGGTCACGCGTTCGTACGCCATGAATATCGAGGTCATGGGCGAGGGCGCCACCAAGGGGACGGCCCTCACGTGGCTATGCGAGCACTTGGGCGAGCGTCTCGCCGACGCCTGGGCGTTCGGCGACAACATCAACGACATCCCCATGCTGCAGGCAGCGGGCCACGGCATGGCCATGATCAACGCCGAGCCCGAAGATCGCGAGGCCGCCGACGCCATCACCGAATACGACAACGACCACGACGGCGTCGCCCGCACCATCATGGCCGCCCTCGCCTAGTCATTGATCAATCATTGGGGACATTCTTAAACGACTAGTCACTGGGGACACTCTTCGCAAAAAGCTGCAAGGACTGTCCCCCACTGTCGGCAGAGACGATATGAGCAGGACATAAAAACATTGAGAGCCCCTGCTGCATGAAAGACCG
>USHR01000231.1 GCA_900554495.1 uncultured Collinsella sp. | reverse complement strand
CGCGGGTGAAGTCCATCTGGACGTCGCGCGCGGCGGTGGCGAACTTCTCCTTCTCGTAGTCCTGGCGCACGTAGCTCTTGACCACGCGCATGCCGGTGACGTTTTCCTCGACCGACTCGTTGAGCGCGTCGTACTTGCGGAACACGCGGGCAAAGATCGGGCGCACCTTATAGATGATAAAGAACAGGCCAAAGCCCAGCAGCGGAATGATGACCAGGTAGACCATGGCGACGCTGCCGCCCATGGCGTATGCCATGGTAAAGGCAAAGACCAGCACCAGCGGCGCGCGCACAGCGATGCGGATGAGCATCATAAAGGCCTGCTGCACGTTGTTGATGTCGGTGGTGAGGCGGGTGACGAGCGAGGAGCTCGAGAACTCGTCGATGTTGGCGAAGCTGAACGTCTGGATCTTGTAGAACAGGTCGCGACGCAGGTTCTTGGCAAAGCCGCAGCTGGCATGGCTGCAGGTGATGCCCGCGGCGGCGCCAAAGGCGAGTGACGTCAGCGCGATGAGTACGAGAAGGCCGGCGGTGGGCAGCATCTCGGTAACGGCGGTGCCGTCCTTGATGGCGTCGATCATGTCGGCGGTGATAAACGGGATCATCATCTGGCAGATTACCTCGCCAAGCACCAGCAGCGGCGTGGCGATCGTGACCTTCATGTAATCGCGGATGCTGCCCATGAGAGTTTTAATCATCCAGTTCCTCCCAGGTTACGCGGATTTTCTCAAGCATTTCGGCGAGCTGTTCGCGCTCGTCGTGAGTGAGGGCACTAAAGGCCTGCTCCCTAAAGCGGATGCGGGCGGCCTGGTCGATGCGGGCCTTCTCCCAGCCGACTTCGGTCAGGCGAATGGTGAGCTGCCGGCGATCTTTTGGATTGCGGCTGCGCTCGATGATGCCGGCGCACTCGAGCTTGGACAAGATCTCGGAAAGCGACCCCGGCTTGAGGTCGAAGTGCATGCCGAGTTCCTGCTGCGACATCTCGCCGTTTTCCTGCTTGGCAAGCAAGCAGACGATGGGCGCCTTGCCGGACACGCCGCCGCCGTGAAAGTGCATGTAGTGGCCACAAAAGCCCAGGCCGCTCAGGATGCGCTTGGCGAGCTTGTCTTCGGCGCTGACCGCTTCGGGCATGTCTGCCGGTTGCAATGGGTCGCCGCCGGGTTTGTGCGTGCGAAGGTTAATTGGTTCGTCACACATGAATTCGTATCGCTCCTTTCTTTAGTTAGGTAGTGGGATTGTTTTGTGCCTAACCAATCTAGGAGTGCCATACAAGAATGTCAAGGTACCAAAGTAGTTGTTGCGCGGTTTTACCAAACCGCGCAACGGCTCGACGCTGCAAACGCCCCTAAGCGGCAATCTGGCGTTCAATCGTCGGGCATGGCCACAAGGCCTATGCCCTCCTCTTTCACGCCACCTTGCTCGCTTAGGAACGCTTTCGCTGTCCGTCCTCAATCTACAGCGCTGCCTGGGTTGGCATTTGAGTGATCCGTGGGGGATGGAGGATAACGGATCATTTTGGGCTGCGGTGACACCCTTCCGAAGTTGCTTTGCCCAAAACTATGCCGGATTACTACGATGAATTCGAAATCTCAGACCTCGGCATTGTTTTTCGGAAAATCACAAGCTGTCTACCTGCGGTTTTTGCTGGAGTGCAATTCGTTGTGGTTGGAGACTGGCGGTTTATCGTAGTAATCCGGCATAGTTTTGGAATGGTAGTAAATAGGTGGCAGCTACTGTGCCGCTGCTGCCGTGATTTGCCTCCCATTTCCGAAACCTTTCCGCAACAATGCGTTCTTCGCGACCCTAGTGACTGCTCACGACGCCTCCTGCGCTACACTTAGTCGCACTATGGCGCCGTCGCGCCGCGCCCGACCCAAGGGAGACACTCATGAAGAACACTCAGCTGCTGCTGATCAACGATATGTGCGGCTACGGCAAGGTCGCGCTCTCCGCCATGCTGCCGGTGCTGTCGCACATGGGCTATCGCATCCACAACCTGCCGACGGCGCTGGTGTCCGATACGCTCAACTATCCCAAGTTCTACATCCATGACACCACCGAGTACGTGCGCCAGAGCCTCGCCATCTGGGAGGAGCTCGGCTTTGAGTTCGACGCCATCTCCACCGGCTTTATCGTGACCGAGGAAGAGACGCGCATTATTTCGGACTTCTGCCACCGTCGCGCGCAAAAGGGCACCAAGGTGTTCGTCGACCCCATCATGGGCGACAACGGCAAGCTCTACGCCGGCGTGCCCGAGTCCACGATCGGCCTCATGCGCAGCCTGCTCGAGTGCGCCGACTACGCGGTGCCAAACTACACCGAGGCGTGCCTGCTTACCGATGCGCTCATTGCCGAGCAAATCACGCCCGATGAGGGCCGCGCTCTTGTGGATGCCGTGCGTGCCCTGGGCGCCAAGTCGGTGGTAATTACGAGCGCTGTGGTCGACGGTGCGAATGTCGTCATCGGTTACGACCATGTGGCGGGGGAGTACTTCACGATTCCCTTCGACCTGATCCCGGTCTACTTCCCGGGCACGGGCGACACGTTCTCGGCGGTGCTCGTCGGCCGCGTTATGGCCGGTTGGAGCCTGCAGCGCGCGACGAGCGATGCCATGCGCGTGGT
>USHR01000230.1 GCA_900554495.1 uncultured Collinsella sp. | reverse complement strand
TGAGCCGCTGGCTCGCCTATCTCGAAAAGCAGGGAATCAGCGTCGAGGAATAGCGGGATATATATGGATACGAGTTATTACAACCGCTTTGGTGCCGAGGAACTTACGCGCCGCTTGTCGAGCGAGACCTTGTTGGCGCAGGGCCCCATGGGCAGTGTTCTGTTGAGTGAGTACGATGCCGCCGACATTCCACCGGCGTTTTGGAATCTGGCAGAGCCGCAGACCGTTTCTCGTATCCATCGCTTGTATGTCGCCGCCGGCGCGCAGGTGCTCATTACCAACACCTTTCAGGCATCGAGCTATGCCCTCAAGCACGACCAGATTGCGCCGTCCGTGGCGGAGGTCAATCGCGGGGCCGTCGACGATGCCCGCCAGGCGCACCCTCAGCTGCTGCTAGGCTCGATGGGCCCGATCGGTATTGAGTGGTTTGCCGAGGACTCTGCCGAGTATCGTGAAATCCGAGGCATTGCGCGCGAACAGGCGCACGCCTTGCTCAACGCCGGCGTTGACGGTCTGCTGATCGAGACGGTGACGTCTATCCGTAATTTGCAGCCCATGCTTGCCGGCGCCCGAGATGCCGCCGATGGCATGCCTGTTCTGGTGAGTTTTGTCGTTGACGATAAAGGCGACCTGTTGGGCGATGGCCTCAACATCGAGGCAGCCGTTTTGTACGCCGAAAAACACGGCGCAAACTCGGTTGGTGTTAATTGCTGTTCGCTTGCGGCCGCGAACGCGGCGGTGCCCAGGATGGTTGCATCGGCGACTACTCCCGTCACGGTGCGTCCCAACGTAGGCGATCCGGTCCAGACTCAGGATGGCCCCGTATGGCACGAGAACCCCGAAGCTTTCGCGCGCGCATGCATCGAATGGAGGCATGCCGGTGCCGCAATGGTGGGCAGTTGCTGTGGAACCACGGCAATCACTACGGCCGCGATGGCCGAGGCGCTCGATATATAAAGGGCAAACCGCTCCATACGGGGCGGTTTTTTTATTGCTTGCATGTCCTCGGCAGCATTTGCCCAAATGGTGAATGCTGGTGCCGGCAGGTTGCCGAGTGCATGTTGCGGGTATACCGCATGCGTACCATGATCCAAACACTGTGAGGTGTCTGCGCGTGTGCGCGATAATTCATTTTGGAACTGACGGTTGGCGCGCTCGCGTCGATGAGGACTTCACTGCCGATAACGTTGCCCGTATCGCCGACGCCGTCGGCGAGTTGTGGCAAAAGACCAATCCGGGCAAAACGGTATATATAGGGTTCGATAACCGGCCTCTGGCGCGCGAGTTCGCTGAGCTTGCGGCGGGTGTGCTAGCAGCGCACGGGCTAGACGCCGTGCTCGCTTCGCGACCTGTCCCGACCCCTGCCCTTACGTGGGCGGCGGCTTATGACGGTGAGGCGTGCGGCGCGCTCATGGTGACGGGGTCCCATCATCCGCAGGGTTATCTGTGCCTCAAGATTCGCATGGGTGACGGCTCGACCGCCAACCAGGATGTCATCGAAGAGCTCGAAGAGACCATGGCTCCCGAGCCAATGGGGATCGAGGGGCAATATCGCACCGCGGATATCATTCCTGACTATATGCAGGCGGTGGCATCGTTTGTCGATGCCGAAGCCATCCGCGCCGCGCACCTGCGCGTGGTTGTTGATCCCATGGGCGGCGCAGCCCAGGGCTATCTAGCTGACTTGCTGCGCGAGCTTGGCGTTGAGGTGCACGAGATTCACGCCGGGCAGGCGTCTGACCAAGAAGATATCTGCCCCGACCCCGTTGAGCCTTGGGTGGACGCTTGCGAGCGCACGGTTATCGAGGACGGAGCTTGCGCTGGCCTGGTGACCGACGGCGACGCCGACCGTATCGGCGCGGTTGACGAGCGCGGCAGATATATACATCCGCATCAGATCATGGCGCTCGTTTTGGGCGACTTGGTTCAATTTCGTAATTTGGAGGGGCGCGTCGTCGTCAATCTTTCATGCTCGACGCTCGTGCGTCGCATTGCCGAGGCGCTTGGCTGCCGCGTGACCGTCAAACCAGTCGGTTTCAAATATATAGCGGCGGAGATGAAGAAGGGCGGCGTCCTCATGGGCGGCGAAGAAGCCGGTGGTATCGGCATCGCCGCGCATATGCCCGAGCGCGATGGAATCCTCGCCTGTCTGATTCTGTGTGAGCTTATGGCAAAGACGGACGCGCCTTTGGGCGTTCTGGTCGACCAACTTGAGGACAGTTTTGGTAAGACGAGTTACGGTCGACGGGATTTGCGCCTTGAGGCCGAAGATGCCGAAACGTTACGAACTCTGCTGCCGGGCGTAAACCCCAAGTCGATTTGTGGCAAGGTGCCGCAAAACGTTAGTCATATGGATGGCTTGCGTTTGGCATTCGAGGATGACACGTGGCTGCTGGTCCGTCCTAGCGGGACCGAACCAGTGGTGCGCGTCTACGCCGAGGGGTTCTCGGTGGAAGAACGTGATGAGTTGCTCGATGCTGGCTGTGCTTTAGCTAGGGGGACGTATCCGCTTTAACCATGAGACTGCCTTATATAAAGAGATGCTCGGCGAGCGGTAGGTAACGGCTGGCAAACGTTAGTCGGATTCCAAGATGTGTAGGAAATGTGTACGCCCAGATTCCCGCCCCCGGGACCCCTCCGG
>USHR01000229.1 GCA_900554495.1 uncultured Collinsella sp. | reverse complement strand
TGCAGTGGAATAGCGGCTACGGCGAGAACGTCATGTCGTTTGCCAACGACATCTACACCCCCGAGGGCGGCATGCACCTTGAGGGCTTCCGCACCGCGCTCACCCGCGTGATCAACGACTATGCGCGCAAGCAGAACCTGCTCAAGGAAAAAGACGCCAATCTGACCGGCGACGATGTGCGCGAGGGCCTTTCGGCCGTTATCTCGGTCAAGCTGCCCGATCCGCAGTTTGAGGGCCAGACCAAGGCCAAGCTCGGCAGCTCCTATATGCGCGCGCTGACGCTCAAGATCGTGACCGACGGCCTCGCCGATTACTTGGAGGAGCATCCCAAGCCCGCCCGCGAGATCGTCAAGAAGGCGCAACAGGCCTGCAAGGCGCGCAACGCCGCCCGCAAGGCGCGCGAAGCGACCCGTCGCAAGAGCCTGCTCGAGACGGCGTCCCTGCCCGGTAAGCTCGCTGACTGCTCGGTGCGCGATGCCGAGCTGACCGAGCTCTTCATCGTAGAGGGCGACTCGGCAGGCGGTTCGGCCAAGGACGGCCGTCGCCGAGACATCCAGGCGATTCTGCCCCTGCGCGGCAAGATTTTGAACGTCGAGCGCGTTGGTGACCATCGCGCGTTCTCGAGTGACACCATCCAGTCGCTGATTACCGCGATCGGCTGCGGCGTCACGACGAGTGCCGGCGACGGCGGCGATTTCGATATCACCAAGGCGCGCTACCACAAGATCATCATCATGACCGATGCAGACGTCGACGGCGCGCATATCCGCATCCTGCTGCTGACGTTCTTCTACAAGTACATGCGTCCGCTGATCGATGCCGGCTACGTCTATGTTGCCTGCCCGCCCATCTTTGGCATTAAGGTGCGCAACAAGATCCACTACGTGTATCCCAACGGCCGCCAGCCCGAAGACGAGATCCTACGCGATACCATCCAGAGTCTGGGCCTGAACCCCGATGATAACGACGAGGACGGCAAGGCCAAGGACGGCAAGATCACCAAAAAGCGCAAGGGCTATACCGTCCAGCGCTACAAGGGCCTGGGCGAGATGGACCCCAAACAGCTTGCCTCGACGACGATGGACCCCAAGACCCGCATTCTGCAGCGTGTGTCGATCGAGGACGCCGTGGTGGCGGACCGCGCCGTGCGCGAGCTGATGGGTTCCGAGGTCGGCTATCGCCGCGAGTACATCGAGAAGCACGCCCACGACGCACGCTTCTTGGACGCCTAGCTTTCCCAGGCACCCCATCTTGCCCTTCAGGATTTCGGGCGCCGCACGCAAGGCGTGCGCCCTCATCCTTCAGGGCAACCTGGGGCACCTGGAAAACCTAGGAGGGTTATCCGGTGTTCCCGGTAATCCGTCTCCGTGGTAGGGAACTAATGGACCACGCAAACCATGAGGAGGTAACGTGGCAGACGATATCAACAACAACGAGGGTATGGACGAGGCCGGCGATGCCGGTATGCCCGATGATCTGAAGCGCCTGCTTGCCCGTGCTGAGCAGGGCGAGGACGGCGATCCGGACGCCTATAACCCCGATGCCGATGATGATGAGGAAGAGGACGACGACGGTGAGCTCGAGGAGAGCTTTGGCGAAGTCGATCGTGGCGCCTCGGCCGGCGAGGACATCAACGGCGGCCAGCTCCAGATTTCGGAGTTCGGTCGCGAGATGAAGCAGTCGTTCATCGAGTATTCGATGTCGGTTATCACAGCGCGTGCCCTGCCGGACGTGCGCGACGGCTTAAAGCCGGTACACCGCCGCATCCTGTACGCGATGAACGAGAGCGGCATCTACCCCAACCGCCCACACAAAAAGTCGGCCTGGACGGTCGGCGAAGTTATCGGTAAGTACCACCCGCACGGTGACTCTGCGGTCTACGAGGCCATGGTCCGCCTGGCGCAGTGGTTCTCCATGCGCACGCCGCTCATCGACGGTCACGGCAACTTCGGTAACATCGACGGCGACGGCGCGGCGGCCATGCGTTACACCGAGAGCCGCCTGGCAAAGCCCGCCATGGAACTGCTGCGCGACCTGCAGAAGGATACCGTCGACTGGCAGCCCAACTACGACGAATCGCTCGCCGAGCCCGTGGCGCTGCCTGCGCGCTTCCCCAACCTGCTGGTTAACGGCAGCCAAGGCATCGCCGTCGGCATGGCCACCAACATCGCCCCGCATAACCTCACCGAGGCGATCGAGGCCACCTGCTACCTGATCGACAACCCCGACGCCACCGTCGACGAGCTCATGCAGATCATGCCCGGTCCGGACTTCCCCACCGGCGCCATCATCATGGGCAGCGCCGGCATTAAGCAGAGCTACGAGACCGGTCGCGGCTCCATTACCGTGCGCGCCAAGGCACACGTGGAGTCCACCAAGACCGGCCGCAGCCGCTTGGTCTTTACCGAGATTCCCTACATGGTCAACAAGGGCACCCTGCAGGAGAAGATCGCCCAGCTCGTCAACGACAAGCGCATCGAGGGCATCTCGGATATGCGCGATGAGTCCAACCAGAAGGGCATCCGTCTGGTCATCGAGCTCAAGAAGGGCGTCATTCCGCAGGTCGTGCTCAACAATCTGTATAAGTACACCTCGCTGCAGACGACCTTTGGCGCCAACAACCTGGCACTCGTCAACGGCGTTCCCAAATGCCTGAGCCTGCGCGAGATGCTGCAGCACTACATCGACCA
>USHR01000228.1 GCA_900554495.1 uncultured Collinsella sp. | reverse complement strand
GGCACGGGCGACCTGTCGGAGCTGGCGCTCGGCTGGGCTACCTATAACGGCGACCACATGAGCATGTACGCCGTCAACGCGAGCGTGCCCAAGACGCTTGTGCGCCATCTGGTGCGCTATGCCGCCGATGTCTTTGGCGGGCGCATTGCCGAGGTCTTGCTCGATATCCTCGATACGCCGGTGTCCCCCGAGCTTCTGCCGCCCACGGGCGACGGCGAGATTGCGCAGAAGACCGAGGATTTAGTGGGCCCGTATGAGCTTCACGACTACTTCCTCTACTACCTGCTGCGTTTTGGCTTTGAGCCGGGTAAGATCTACCGCATGGCGCTCAAGAGCTTTGAGGGCGTCTACGATGTCAAGACCGTCCACACGTGGCTACGTACGTTCTACCGTCGCTTCTTTGCCCAGCAGTTTAAGCGCAGCTGCCTGCCCGATGGTCCCAAGGTGGGCTCGGTGACGCTCAGCCCGCGCGGCGATTGGCGTATGCCGAGTGACGCCAGCTCGCGTCTGTGGCTTGCGCAGATCGACGCGCTCAATCCAGTTGACTAAGGTTGGCTAAATTGAACCAATACGGGGGTTGCAAGCGTTACACTTTTGCAATCTGATGGCCCGTATCACGCGGCGCTCTTGTCGGAGCGCCGCGTTTTTCATATCGAAAGGTGGTACCATGCAGGCATCGCAGCGTCTCGACCGCTTTGGCGCGGAGGTCTTCGCCTCGCTCAACAACAAGCTTCTCGCGCTGAAGGCTCAGGGCAAGACCATTTACAACATGAGCGTGGGCACGCCCGACTTTAAGCCGTACGACCATGTGGTCGAGGCGCTCACGCAGGCAGCCCAAGATCCCGAGATGTGGAAGTATGCCCTGCGCGACCTGCCCGAACTCAAGCAGGCCGTGTGCGATTACTATGAGCGTCGCTTTGGCGTTTCGGGCATTACGCCGTCTATGGTGCAGTCGTGCAACGGCACGCAGGAGGGCGTGGGCCATTTGGGACTGGCCCTGCTCGATCCGGGTGACACCATTCTGGTTCCCGATCCGTGCTACCCGGTCTTTGAGGCGGGCGCCAAGATCGCCGATGCCAAGCTCGAATACTATCCGTTGGTTGCCGAGCACAATTACCTGCCCTATGTGGCGGGCATCGATCCCGAGGTTGCCGATCGTGCCAAGTATATGATCGTGTCGCTGCCCGCCAACCCGGTGGGCTCGGTGGGTACGTCCGAGGTCTACGAGGAGATTATCGCTTTTGCCCGCGAGCATGATCTGTTGATCGTTCATGACAACGCGTACTCCGACATCGTGTTTGACGGCGAGCCCGGCGGCAGCTTCTTGCAGTATCCCGGTGCGCTTGAGGTGGGCGTGGAGTTCTTCTCGCTTTCCAAGTCGTTTAACGTCACCGGTGCCCGCATCGGCTTTTTGGTCGGTCGCGAGGATGTGGTCTCGGCCTTTGCCAAGCTGCGCGGCCAGATCGACTTTGGTATGTTCTTCCCGATTCAGAAGGCCGCCATCGCCTGCCTGAACGGTCCGCGCGATGAGGTCGAGGCGCAGCGTCTGAAGTACCAGGAACGCCGCGATGCCCTGTGCGACGGTCTTGAGGGCCTGGGCTGGGAGCGTCCCAACGCGCATGGCTCTATGTTTGTGTGGGCCAAGCTTCCCGGTGGTCGCACCGATTCCATGGCGTTTTGCGAGGAGCTCATGGAGAAGGCCGGCGTTGTGGTGACGCCGGGCGCGAGCTTTGGCCCTTCGGGCGAGGGGCACGTGCGCATGGCGCTGGTCCTGCCGCCCGATCAGATCGCTTTGGCTGTCGAGGCCATTCGCGAGGCGGGCCTGTATTAGAAACCTATTTCGACTCGTCAATAGCTCGAAACCGATTTCGTGCAGTTATTTTACGAATACTGCAACCAATTTCGGTAAACGGTCGATTTTTGGCTGCGAATAGGGGCATAATCAAAGTCCCGATTGGATGTATTGGGATTACGGCAAGCCGCTCGGGTCGTTCCCGGGCGGCTTGTTTGTGGAGAGAGATGGGAGTTTCTAATGGTTAACGAGAAGAAGGTCGCTATTGTCGGCTGCGGTTTCGTCGGTTCGTCTTCGGCGTTCGCACTGATGCAGAGTGGTCTGT
Source organism: uncultured Collinsella sp. (assembly GCA_900554495.1). Lineage (GTDB taxonomy): Bacteria > Actinomycetota > Coriobacteriia > Coriobacteriales > Coriobacteriaceae > Collinsella. Next base: position 613 of record USHR01000228.1, on the reverse strand, counting down.
TCTCCGAGATGGTCCTCATCGACGTGGACAAGAACCGTGCCGAGGGTGAGGCCCTGGATATCGCGCACGGCATGACGTTTGCCGAGCCGATGAAGATCTACGCCGGCGATTATTCCGATGTCGCCGACGCCGCCATGATCGTCGTCACCGCCGGTGCTGCCCAGAAGCCCGGTGAGACCCGCCTGGACCTGGTCAACAAGAACGTAAACATCTTTAAGTCCATTATCCCCGAGATTAAGAAGTCCGGCTTCGACGGCATTCTGCTCATCGTCTCCAACCCGGTTGATGTTCTGACCTATGCTGCCATCAAGATGTCCGGCCTGCCCGAGGGCCATGTCATCGGCTCCGGCACCGTGCTCGACACTGGCCGTCTGCAGCAGATGCTTGGTGCCCACGTCGAGGTTGACCCGCGCGATGTCCAGGCCTATGTCATGGGCGAGCACGGCGACTCCGAGTTTGTCGCTTGGTCCAGCGCTCAGGTTGCCGGCGTGCCGCTGAACACCTTCTGCGAGCTTCACGGCCACCTGGAGCATGAGGCTGCCGAGAAGCGCATCGCCGAGGACGTCAAGAACTCCGCCTACACCATCATCGAGAAGAAGCACGCCACCTACTA
>USHR01000227.1 GCA_900554495.1 uncultured Collinsella sp. | reverse complement strand
TTCTCCTTCTGCGCATCCGCACGGGCCTCAACAGCTGCACGCTGGCTTGCACTCTCGCGCTCCGCGGCAGCGCCCTCGAGCTTGACACGCAACTCGGCAAGCTCGGCATCGCGCTTGGCAACCTCTTGTGCCAGCTTCTGCTCCGCAGTGTTCTTCTGCTCGGCAAGCTGAGCGTTGCGCTGAGACTCTACCTTTTGCAAGGCAGCCGACAAACGCGAGCGCTCAAGCTCCAGCGCCTGCTCACCCTCGCGCTGGACTGCCTTCACACGCTCATCCAGGTCGCGCGAGAACTCGGCATCGCGCACCTGTTTGACGATATCCGCATAGCCGGACGCATCGACCTTAAAGACTTCGCCGCAATGCGGGCACTTGATCTCGTTCATAGCAGCTCCTCGATGGACGCAAATTTCAACCGCCTACACTCTACCGCGCCACGCGGACAAAAAAGGCGCCGCCGCCATAAAGGCAACGGCGCCAGAACCACCACAAAGGTGCCTGTCCCCTTTGTGGTGGTTTGGGTCCTTACAGATCGCGGTAGTCGATAAGGCGAAGATCAGGTTGAGATTCAAGCCAAGCGCGAAGCTCGGGGTCGATCAGCGCATCGACCTCCTTGGTGCGGTCAGTCGTAAGCGAGCTGTTCTCCAGGATAAAACGATCGAGATAGCCTGGATGGCACACAAAGACGACCGTCTCGCCGTCCTCCATCTCGCGAACCGTCTGCATAATCGAGTCCTTGGGTTCGTAGCCCGGCTCCATCGAATGCATCACCATGCGCAGGTCGGTGGCACCGCAACGCACAACCGCCGTGGGGTCGAAGCTTGCCTTTTGCTCCTTAAGGCCCAGCTCCTGAGCAACCGCCGAGATCGCTCGGTTAAGGTTTTTGCTCATGACGGCATGGGCCTCAAAGTAATCGGGTTCGCGGCCCACGATCTCGACAAAGCGGTCATGCTGCGCGCGGATCTCGATGCAGGCCTCGTCGAAGTCTATCAACTCCTCGCCGCGCTTAAAATGCTCGCGGAAGGTACGGCTGCTATGGAACTCACCGTTCTCGCTGAGCATGCTCGGAATGAGCTCCGGGGCGGCACAAGGCTTGCCCAGACACACGTTGGTATGCTGGCCCACCGCAATGCCGACATCCGCCACGAGCGACCAGCCACGCTCGGCCTCGGGCATATTGGGCATAAGTCCCGCCGAGCGCACCAGGCCCTCATTGATACTGCGGGCAATCCCCAGGTTAACGGCATACGAATAACCGATATCGTCGGCACGAATGAGCAATTGCTTCATAGCGACTCCAATCTATGCAAGGACCACCACAAAGGTGCCTGTCCCCTTTGTGGTGGTTTGAGGGCTACAGTCCAAAGAAGCCCAGGATCTGGTCGCGGCTAACGGGCTTGTAGCTGTTGGCATCGAGGCCAACGTCGTAGCGAAGGACTGGGCGCTCGCGATCACGATTGCGCGCGTTGGTGCGGTCTCCCCTGCTGTGGATATGCCCGTGTAGCATGATGGCGCCGCGCGCCTTGCCGTTCCAGCTGAGCATGGGGTAGTGGCTCATAACCAGACGATGGCCCTTGGCATAGCCGGGGGCAATCTCCAGATAATCACGCACGTCTTCCCAAATTTGCGGCACGTCGGGATCTTCCCAATCGCCGTCATGGTTACCACGGATGAGCGTCACATTCTTGCATTCGATACGATCGCGCAGGCGCACCGCCTCCGCCAGGGGCAAACGATAGGTAAAGTCACCTAGGATATAGAGGCGATCGTCCGCAGCCACGCACTCATTGATGGCATCGATGACCTTGCGGTTCATCTCCTCGACCGAATCAAACGGCCGATCCATGTCGTGCAAGATATTCGTATCGCCCAGGTGCAGGTCGGCGGTAAACCACATCATCGTCTATGCCCTCATTTCGCAACGCGTCTAACACGTGCTAAGTATACAGACGCAGCGATGCGGCAGTTACCCAAAGAACCCGCCAAACAGCCCGCGACGGCGCTTGTCTTTTTTATTCGCACCTTTGCCCTGGGCGTTCTTTTCTTGCCGTTTCTTACGGTCCTGCTCCAGCTCATCATCGTCGAGCAGCATATCCCACTCAAACGGGTCATCCATCAGATCAAACAGATCATCGCCATCAAACATGGCAGTCTCCCTAACCGATTAGCGAGCATCCACCACGTAGAGTCCAACACGCACCTGATGCCACGGGCTGCGCTCGGGAGCAACCTGTTGCACGCGAGCCTCAAATACGTCCTCATGGCCGTAATACATCATCAAGGACAGCGGGCCGACCTCGTTTCCCGGAACATAGCCAAGCTTGGTGTTGCCACAGTAGATCGCAACCGCCTCGGGATCATGGGGATTATCGCGCTCGGCGCACAGCGTCAGTTTATCGCCCGCTTTAAGATCGTCCAAGACCAAGGCGCCATCGGCATACTGAAATCCTGCAATATGAAACGACAAAAGAACACGTGAAGGCTCGTACATGGCAACTCCTCTACCGGCCGGAATACCCAGCGTTTAACCTTATTGAGAAGTCTACGGGCCCGTGCGGACACAAATTCATCTCGTCCGCATCTTTCAATCGCTTGCCGCAACGCTTGCGCGACGGGACGCTTGCAGATAAGATAGGAACACGGATGGCACCCGTGGCAGCGGGTCTTGCCAACTCCGATACACGTTTTCATCGTGAGAAGCTGTCTCTTATACACATCTCCGAGCCCCACGAGACTAGCGCTC
>USHR01000226.1 GCA_900554495.1 uncultured Collinsella sp. | reverse complement strand
CCGAGTACATCGAGTTTGTCAACGAGCCCAACGGCCTCATCTCCATCGAGCTCAAAAACATCGGGTCAATTGAGAATCGATAAGGCTTTTTCTTTTGAATAAAAGTCTGGATTATATTTTAAAGTATACTTGGAAATATAATCCAGATTATTTTTTTGGAGGTCAAAATGTCCCCACTTGTTCTGGAAAAACCGGTGTTTACAAAAGACCAGGTTGTTTCTGCTACCGAAGCAAGCAAGTCCTTATCCGCCGTTCGTAAACGCGCAAAACGTGCGCCTCAGTTCATTGCTGATCATAATGATATCGATACCGTGATTATCGACTATGCTGCCTATGAGGAAATGTACGGCGCGCTGCAGTATCTGCGTGAACTTGAGATAAATCGCATCGCTGCGGATCGAGTCAAGCATGGTCCGCATGAGTTTGTTCCGTTTGAGGACGCCTTAACTGCCGAGGAGCTCGCGGAGCTTGAGTCGATGGATCCGGACGCGATTCCCGACGAGGATTTTTTCGAATGAGCGGGCATTTTGTTGTCGGCTTTTTGAATCGAGACGTCGAGAAGGAATATCAAAAACTAGATGGATCCCAGCGCAGGCTCGTCCGTATTGCCGTCGCAAAATTAAAGACGCGCGCTGATGAAATCGGGACGCCGCTTCACGGCGAGCTCGCCGGCTGTAAAAAGATTAAATGGCGGAATGCGGGACTCCGAATGGTTTTTCGAATCCGGGAGGACGGAACGGTTGAGATTGCCGAGATTGTGGCAATAGGGCGGCGCGATCGTTCCGAGGTCTATAAGACGGCCGTAGGGCGCCTGTCAAAGCAATCCGCCATGGTTGAATACGACGGAACCCTGAGATAGGGAAGGCCGAAGTTCCGATGGTGCTTCGGCCTTTTTTGTTTTCGGCTTGGTTGCTGACATTACCCCGCAGGTTGAGCACACGTCAGCGAAAACGCCCCTAGGCGAGCAAGGTGACGTGAAAGAGGAGGGCATTGACCTTCTGGTCATGCCCGACGATTGAACGTCAGATTGCCGCTTAGGGGCGTTTGCAGCGTCGAGCCGTTACGCGGTTTGGTAAAACCGCGTAACTTACATGACCATAACGTAGCGCGATCCCACGTAGTACTGCTTACCCATCAGGACCGGCTCGCCATTGGGGCCGGTGAAGCCGGCACGTAGATTGAGCAGCGGATCGTGCGGAGCAATGCCCAACTCGGCCGCCTGCTCGGCATTGGCGCGAACGGCCTCGACCGTGCGGTAGCCAACCGAGACAATCGGCGTTCCGCCAACACGCTCGACCTCGGCAAAAATCGACTTGTCCTCAAGATCGGCCGTCAACAGCTCACGGTAGGCGTCAAACGGCACAAAGATGTTCTCCTCAAAGATGGGCTCGCCGTCGGCCGTACGCACGCGCTTGATATGCAGTAGCAGCGCATCCTTCTGCAGACCAAAGAACTCCATCTCGTTTTGGCGCGCCGGAACGATCTGGCGATCGACCACGTGCGCACCGGCCTTCATGCCGTTGCCGGCACACAGCGCGGTAAACGTCTGCAGCGTCGAGGCATGGAACTGACGATTGATGTGCGGCGTGGAAACAAAGGTGCCGCGGCCCTGCTGCTTAACCAGGTAGCCATCGGAACACAGCTCCTCGACGGCGCGGCGCACCGTAATGCGGCTCACGTCGTACTGCTCGGCTAGCTCAAGCTCGGACGGAATACGCTCCTTGGGTGCATAAACACCTTTCTCGATCGCATCTTTGATTTCGTCATAAATCTGCTGATAAAGCGGTGCATTTTTGGGCGCAGGCATATCTAATCACTCTTATCGAAATATCGAAATAACTAATACGTATATAACGTCTAGTTTCATGTTACCTCATAATGATAAAACGATACACCCTCCCTACCAAAAAGCGACAGCTTCATTTTGGTAGGTTTTATCTGGGCAAACGAAGGCCTCCCGAAAGCAGCGAGGCTTTCGGGAGGCTCAAGCGGACAGGATTGCGCCGTGCCGGCAAAATGCCAACACTCTACCTGCCGTCGTCCTGCTGCAGGCTGTCCTGCTCGCTGAGGCGCGCCTGCCTGCTGGCCATGCGTGCGGGCTTGTCGGGATCGGGAACGGCCGTGGGCATGGGCTCGTCGACATGACCGCCCCACCAGCCGCCCACAAAGTTGAGCGTATGGAACACGTTGATCACGGCGCCGGGATCAACGTCGCACACCAGCTTGATAATGTCCTGGCTCTCGTAGGTCGAGACAACGGTGTTCAGCAGGTACATCTTTTCGCGGCTGTATCCGCCGACGACCTCGGCGCAGCTTATGCCGTGCTGAAAATGGTTTACGTAGGCAGTCATGACCTCGTCTGCCTTACGCGTCGTGATCTGCAGCGTCACGCGATCGTAGCGACGATAGAAACTGTCGATGGTCTTGGTCGAAATAAACTGGAAGACAATGGAATACGCCGCCTTGTCCCAGCCAAACATAAAACCAAAGATTGCCAGGATAAAGCAGTTGAAACCAAAGATGACGCCCCAGATGGTCTTGCCCGTGTGGTTGGAAACCCACAGCGCGATAAAGTCGGTGCCGCCGGTGGATGCTCCGGACTTAAGCGCGATGGCAGCGCCCAGGCCCGAGACCACGCCGCCAAAGATGATGAGCATGATCTTGTCGCCCAAAAACGGCGCGAAGTGAAAGACGTTGAGGAACAGCGACGAGAGCACGACCTGCATCATCGAGAAGATGACGAAGCG
>USHR01000225.1 GCA_900554495.1 uncultured Collinsella sp. | reverse complement strand
CATTCGCCTGACGCACGTGAACCTCAACGACGGCACCGCCGAGGGCATCCAGCTGCTCGACGCCCCGTGCTTCTCGGTCCAGTACCACCCCGAGGCCTCGCCTGGCCCCACCGATGCGCACTATCTCTTTACCGCCTTTACGCGACTCATGGACGGCGAGGAGAACTACCTGGACATCGACACCGCGAAGGACCGCCTGGCTGGCTGGAATTTCGCCGAGACTGAGACCGAGGAGAACTAACATGCCTAAACGTACTGACATCAAGCGCATCCTCGTCATTGGCTCGGGCCCCATCGTTATCGGCCAGGCCTGCGAGTTTGACTACTCCGGCGCCCAGGCCTGCAAGGTGCTCAAGGAGGATGGCTTTGAGGTCATCCTGGTCAACTCCAACCCGGCGACCATCATGACCGACCCGGGTCTTGCCGACCGCACCTATGTCGAGCCCATCACCGCCGAATTTATCGAGCGCGTAATCAAGAAAGAGCGCCCGGACGCGCTGCTGCCCACGCTGGGCGGCCAGACCGGTCTGAACGCCGCCGTCGAGCTGGCGAAAGACGGCGCACTCGACAAGTACGGCGTCGAGATGATCGGCTGCGACCTGGCCGCTATCGAGCGCGGCGAGGACCGCAAGCTCTTTAACGAGGCCATGGCCGAGATTGGCCTGGAGGTCGCGCGCTCGGGCTATGCCTACAGCGTGGCCGACGCCGAGGCTATCGCCGAGCGCGTGGGTTATCCCTGCGTACTGCGCCCGAGCTTTACCCTCGGCGGCTCCGGCGGCGGCATCGCTCACACCCACGAGGAGCTCGTCTCCATCGTGAGCCAGGGCTTGGAGCTCTCGCCTGCCCACGAGGTGCTGGTCGAGGAGTCCATCGAGGGCTGGAAAGAGTACGAGATGGAGGTCATGCGTGATCACGCCGGCAACGGCATCATCGTGTGCTCCATCGAGAACCTCGACCCCATGGGCGTGCATACCGGCGACTCCATCACCGTGGCGCCGGCGCAGACGCTCTCCGACCTTGAGTATCAGCGCATACGCGTGGCCTCGCTCGCCATTCTGGAGAAGATCGGCGTCGAGACCGGCGGCTCCAACGTGCAGTTTGCCGTGAATCCCCAGACCGGCCGCCTGATCGTCATCGAGATGAACCCGCGCGTGAGCCGCTCGTCCGCCCTCGCTTCCAAGGCCACGGGTTTCCCCATCGCCAAGGCCGCCGCGCGCCTGGCCGTGGGCTACACGCTCGACGAGATTGTCAACGACATCACCAAGGCTACGCCCGCCTGCTTTGAGCCCACGATTGACTACTGCGTGGTCAAGGTGCCGCGCTTTGCCTTCGAGAAGTTCAAGGGTACCGATCCCACGCTCACCACGCGCATGAAGGCCGTGGGCGAGATCATGGCGATCGGCCGCACCTTTGAGGAGGCCTTTGGCAAGGCTATGCGCTCGCTGGAGGACGGCCACCAGGGCATTTGCGCCGGTGGCAAAGAGGGTGCCGACAAGCTGAGCGACGATGAGCTCGCTCAGGCCGTGGCAACCCCGACCGAGCATCGCATCTTCTTTGTGGTCGAGGCCCTGCGCCGCAGCTGGGACGTTGCGCGTATCCATGCCATCTGCGGTATCGATCCGTGGTACCTCAACCGTATCAGCGATATGGTGCAGGTCCAGGAGAGCATCCGCGGCCTGCGTGTGGAGGATATCGACGCCGACGCGATGCGCCTGCTCAAGCAGTACGGCACGAGCGACGCCGAGATCGCTGCGCTGACCGGCTCGGACGAGCGCTTTGTGCGCGCCTATCGCAAGGGCCTTGGCGTGGTTCCCAGCATGAAGACGGTCGATACCTGCGCTGCGGAGTTCTCGAGCGCCACGGAGTACCACTACAAGACGTACGAGAACATCTACCGCACGAGTCCGGATGCCAAGAAGTGCGTGGCTCCCGACGAGACCACGCCGGCGGACAAGCCCAAGGCGATGATCCTGGGCGCCGGCCCCAACCGTATCGGCCAGGGTATCGAGTTCGACTACTGCTGTGTGCATGCGAGCTATGCGCTGGCGGCCCGCGGCTTTGAGACCATCATGGTCAACTGCAATCCCGAGACCGTTTCGACCGACTACGACACGTCCGACCGCCTTTACTTTGAGCCGCTAACCTACGAGGACGTCATGGACGTTATCGATGTTGAGCGCCCCGACGGCGTCGTGGTGACGCTTGGCGGCCAGACCCCGCTTAAGCTGGCGCGCATGCTCGAGGAGAGTGGCGTCAACATCATGGGCACCAAGCCCGATGCCATCGACTTTGCCGAGGACCGCGAGCGCTTTGCCGCCCTGCTCGACAAGCTGGGCATCATGTACCCGCCGGCGGGTCAGGCCACCTCGTTTGAGGAGGCCGAGGCCGTTGCCGCACACATTGGCTACCCGCTGCTGGTACGTCCGAGCTACGTGCTGGGCGGCCGCGGCATGATGATCGCCTACGATGCCGAGCACCTGCGCGATTACATGGCCGAGGCTGCGCGCATTAGCCCCGACTACCCGGTGTACCTGGACCGCTTCCTGGAGGGTGCGATCGAGTCCGATGTCGACGCCCTGTGCGATGGCGAAGAGGTCTATATCGGCGGTATCCTGGAGCATATCGAGGAGGCCGGTATCCACTCTGGCGACTCCGCGACCTGCATCCCGCCGTTCAGCTTTAGCGAGAGCCTGCAGGCAAAGCTTCGCGAGACCACGCGCCGCATCGCGATGGCGCTGGGCGTACGCGGCCTGGTCAACGTGCAGTACGCCATCAAGGGCGAGACCGT
>USHR01000224.1 GCA_900554495.1 uncultured Collinsella sp. | reverse complement strand
AGATGTGTATAAGAGACAGAGATCGTCGACCGCTTCGATACCTTCGTGCATCCCAAGCAGCTGATTCCTGCCGAGATTACCGAACTCACGAGCATTACAAACGCCGATGTGGTGGATGCCCCATCGGCCGTCGATGCCGTGGCCGCTCTCGCCGATTTTGTCGGTGGCTGCCCGGTGATTGCGCATAACGCCACCTTCGACCGCTCGTTTATCGAGTCGGTCAAGGGCGGTGTCAACGTCAGCGACATCTGGATTGATTCGCTGGCACTGTCGCGCATCGCACTTCCGCGCCTGGCCTCGCATAAGCTCTCTTTCATGGCCGACCTGTTTGGCTGCGACTCGGTGTCGCACCGCGCCAACGCCGATGTCGACGCCCTGTGTGGTGTGTGGCGCGTCTTGCTCGTGGCGCTCACCGACTTGCCCCAGGGCTTAATGGCGCGCCTGGCCGACATGCATCCCGACGTACCCTGGTCCTATCGTCCCATCTTTTCGTTCTTGGCGGGACAGAACCCCGGTTCCATCTTCTCTCTCAGTGCCGCCCGCGCCGACGTACTCAAGGCCGATCGGGCCGATGACCGCGTTGATGCGGACGAGCTACCGGTCCTTAAGATGCCGAGCCGCGAGGAAATCGAGGCGGACTATGCCCCGGACGGCCTGGTTAATCGCATGTATCCCACGTACGAGCCGCGCGATGAGCAGATCGCGATGGCGCTCGAGGTCCGTGACGCACTCGTTACGGGAACGCATCGCGTGATCGAGGCGGGCACGGGCGTCGGCAAATCGATGGCTTACCTGGTGCCTTTTGCCGAGGCCGCGCGCCGCAACAACATCACGGTTGGTATCGCGACTAAATCGAATAATCTTGCCGACCAGCTCATGTATCATGAGCTGCCCAAACTTGCCGAGCAGCTGGACGGAGGCCTATCGTTTTGCGCCCTCAAGGGCTATGACCACTATCCATGCTTGCGCAAACTTGAGCGCATGAGCCGCGGCCAAGTCGAAATTACGACCAAGCGTGATCCTGCCGACACGCTTACGGCAGTCGCGGTCATCATGGCGTACGTGTGTCAGTCGGCCGATGGCGACCTCGACTCGCTCGGCATTCGCTGGCGCAGCGTCAACCGTCCCGACTTTACGACGGCGTCGCGCGAGTGCGCCCGTCGCCTATGCCCGTTTTTCCCCGATAAATGCCTGGTCCACGGCGCCCGCCGTCGCGCGGCGCATGCCGATGTGGTGGTCACCAACCATTCCCTGCTGTTCCGCAATGTCGCGGCCGAGGGCAGAATCTTGCCTCCGATTCGTCACTGGGTGATCGATGAGGCCCACTCCATCGAGCGCGAGGCGCGTCGTCAATGGGCGCGCGTGGTGTCGGCGGATGAATCGCGCGTTCTGTTTGAGCGCCTGGGTGGCTCGAGCACCGGCGCGCTGAGCCAGGTTTCCCGCGATTTGGCAACCTCGGAGGGCTCTACGCTCTACTTGGGTCTAACCGCCAAGGCGACGTCGACGGTTGCGCGCGCGAGCATGGCAATCGCCGACGTGTTTGACGGCGTTCGCGAGCTTGGCCGCCGTGCGCGCGGGGGCTATGACAATGCGAACCTATGGATTGGCCCCGAGCTGCGCGAATCTGACGACTGGCATGATTTCTTACAGTCGGCCTACACTGCCATCGACGCATTGGAACAAGCGGACAAGAGCGTCGACGCGCTGGTACAAGCCGTCGCCGCCGACAAGCCCGAGGTTGTTGTCGACCTGGGTGATATCTCGCGCCGCCTACATGAGCTGGCCGAGAACCTCAAACTCATCATTGACGGTACCGACGAACACTACGTGTACTCGTTGCAAGTCAATCGCAGACTGCGCGCCGGTGGCGAGTCGATGACTGCGGAGCGCATCGATATTGGCGAGGCCTTGGCAACCGAGTGGCTGCCCGAGGTCCACACGGCTATCTTTGCATCGGCGACCATGACGGTTTCCAAGAGCTTTGAGCACTTTAACCACGCCGTCGGCCTCGATCGCATCGGCGCCTCGACATCATCGTCGCTGCACTTGGATTCGAGCTACGACTTCGATTCGAACATGGCTGTAGTCGTTGCGGGCGATATCCCCGATCCGCGCGACCGCGAAGGCTATCTTTCGGCGCTCGAGCGTGTGCTGGTCGACGCTCATCTCGCCATGGGCGGCTCGGTGCTCACGCTGTTCACCAACAGGCGTGACATGGAGGAGCTGTACGCTCGCGTCGAGCCCAAGATGGCTCGTGCGGGTCTGGAACTCAACTGCCAGCAGCGCAACTCGTCTCCTCGCCGTCTGCGCGATCGCTTTATCAACGAACCGACCTCGTCGCTCTTTGCGCTCAAGGCCTTTTGGGAGGGGTTTGACGCCAGCGGCGAGACGCTGCGCTGCGTCATCATCCCCAAGCTGCCGTTCTCGAGCCCCACAGACCCGCTCTCATGCGAGCGCAATCTGCGTGAAGACCGCGCTTGGGCGCGCTATTCGCTGCCCGAGGCCGTGCTCGAGGTCAAGCAGGCCGCCGGTCGCCTCATTCGCTCATCGACCGATTGTGGCGTACTCATCTTGGCCGACCCGCGCCTGGTGACGAAGGGCTACGGCAAGAAATTCTTAACGTCGCTGCCCACGAGCTCCTATCAGCGCATCGAGTCGGCACAAATCGGGCACTATCTACAGCTGTGGCGTGCACGCCACGAGCGGCGCCGCTAAAGCGGACAGACGAAGGATTTTGCCATATCGCACAGACGCTCTGACAGGGCGGGGTCATCCAAGACTGTCTCTTATACACATCTCCGAGCCCACGAGACTAGCGCTCATCTCGT
>USHR01000223.1 GCA_900554495.1 uncultured Collinsella sp. | reverse complement strand
TATCTATAGAAAGGTATTAAAAGATGAAGTTCACCGTCAGCCAGAGCTCGCTTACACAAGCCATCGGCGTCGTTATGAAGGGTGTCGCTTCGGCATCCACCCTTCCCATCCTGTCGGGCGTGCTCGTCAAGGCCCAAGACGGCATCTTGGAATTCCAGACCTCTAACTACACCATCTCGATCCGTCATCGCATCGCGGCGCATGTCGAAGAAGAGGGCGAGATGGTTATCCCCTGTAAGATGCTCTCCAATATCACCAAGACCCTCCCCGATGCCCCGGTCACCTTTGAGCTGTCCGAGCGCCAGGTGCTGATTGGTTGCGAGAAGAGCTCTTTCCGCCTGAACACGCTTGATGCTAATGACTTCCCCGAGTTTCCGGCCTATGCCATCGAGAGCGCCGTGGAACTGCCGACCGATATCTTGTCCGAGATGGTCGGCCGCGTGTGGCGCGTCACCTCGACCGACAAGGCCCGCCCCATCCTGGGTGGCGTGCACATGAAGGTCGAGAACAACACCGTGCGCCTGGTGGCGACCGATTCCTTCCGTTTGGCCGTGTGCGATACGCAGGTCGAGACCTCGACCCTCGAAGGCTCCTTTGAGCTCAACGTTCCGGCTGACGCCTTTAACGACGCACTGAACATCATGGACAGCCAGGCGACCATCATGATCGGGGCTACCGACACCCAAGTCGTCTTCGAGGCCGGCAACACCACCTACGTGTCGCGCCGCATCGAGGGCGTGTACCCCAACTACAAGCAGCTCATCCCCGATTCGTGCGTGACGAGCGTCAAGATCGACGTCGCCGCCTTTAACGCCGCCCTCAAGCGCGTGGCCGTTATCGCGAGCGCCAACCCCGCCGTCAAGTTCGAGATCGATGTCGAGAACGGGCAGATGGGCCTGTCCTCCATCTCCAATGACCAGGACCTTGCGCAGGAGACGATCGATGTCGAGGCCGAGGGCGAGTCGGGTACCATCGCCTTCAACTACCACTACATCTTCGGCTGCCTCAATGCCCTGTCCAAGGAGAAGGAGATCACGCTGGAGCTCAAGAGCTACTCGCAGGCGGGCATCTTCAAGTCCTACGACAAGATCAACTACCTGTACCTGGTCATGCCGGTTCGCATCTAGCGCTGCGCCATGACCATGTTCGCCCGCGATCTTTCCGTCGCGCACTACCGCAGTTTCGAGAGCTATCGTCTTGCCCTGGACGAGGGCGTGACGATACTTGCGGGACCCAACGCGGCGGGAAAGACCAATCTCATAGAGGCGCTGCAGCTGCTGACGAGCGGCGCCTCGTTTAGGCATCCGACCGCAGCCGAGCTCGTCCATGATGGCGTGGGCTCGTGCAAGATCGAGCTGAGGCTCGAGGGCGACGGCCGCGTACTTGATATGGGATTGAGCGCGGAGGACGGTAAACGCTCGTTTAGCCGCAACGGCAAGAGATGCTCTGCCGCCGGTGTGCGCGGGGTTCTGCCGAGCGTGCTGTTTTGCCCCGACCATCTGGACATGGTTAAGCGAGGCGCCAGTGTGCGCCGCGCCGCCCTCGACGACTTTGGCATGCAACTGAGCGCACGCTATGCCGATCTTGCGAGCACCTATGGTCGCTGCGTGACCCAGCGTAACGCCTTGCTCAAGGAGGCCTGGTGCTGCCGCGAGATGCTCGGCGCGTGGAACGATTCGATTGCCCGCGCGGGCGCGGCTCTGCTCGTGCACCGGTTGGCCCTGCTCGACCGGCTGGCGGGCCATGTGCGTACTGCCTACGGGCAAGTGGCGTCCGGTGAAGCCGCCAACGTGTCCTATGCGTCCACGCTGGGGGATTTGCCCCAGGTTGATGATCGCGAAGAGCTGAAGGGCTGGGCGTACGAGCGCATGCTGGCTGCCCTTGATGAGCACGCCGACGAGGAAATTCGCCGCGGCGTGACGTTGGTGGGACCGCATCGCGACGAGATTGAGTTTGCTGTGGCGGGTCGCTCCGCCCGTTCATTTGCCAGCCAAGGTCAGCAGCGAACGTTGGTTCTGGCCTGGAAGGTGGCGGAGGTGGCCGTGGCTCGCGATGTCCTGGGCACCGCCCCACTGCTGCTTTTGGACGACGTGATGAGCGAACTCGACGGCGAACGCCGCGGTGCTTTCCTGCGGCTGATCGGCGATGATATCCAGACGGTCATAACCACGACCAACCTGGGGTACTTTACCGATGACCTGCTTGATCGAGCCAAGGTGGTGAGCATGGGTGAGACGTGCTAATTACGAGCGCGAGAGCGAAACGGTCGCCTTCAGTGGCTTTTTGAACGCAGAGCGCCAGCGCATCCTGGCGGCTGCGACCCCTGAGCGCCGTGCGCAGATGGAGGCCGCCGAGGAGTCGCGCGCGGTCTATCGCGCGTGGAACGCGGTGTGCTCGGGCACGCGCGAGGGGCGGCATGTGACGGGCCTGCGCTACCTGCCCGAGTCCAATGAGCTGCTGGTATATCTCGACTCGCCCTCGTGGACGCAGGAAATGACGTTGTTGCGCGAGATCATCCGCGCGCGCATGGAGCGCGCCGGTGCGCATGTGGATGGCCTGGTGTTCAAAACCACCGCGCCCGGTCACACGCCGCCCGCCGCCAAGGAGCGCCTTCGCCCAGCGGCGACCGAGCGCCCGCCGGCCCCACACGCCGACCTCAGCGATGCCGAGCGCACCGAGATTGAGCGCCAAGTGGCGCCCATCGAAGACCAAAAACTGCGCGAGGCCCTCGAGAACGCCATGAGAGCCAGTGCCGAGTGGGCCAAGGGCGTGCAAAGCAAAAAAGAGCCTTAAATCGCATCTGGTGGCCTTGTAGAGCCAAATACCCTCG
>USHR01000222.1 GCA_900554495.1 uncultured Collinsella sp. | reverse complement strand
TGCCGCCAAAGCGGTTTCCCACCCGCGGCGGCGGCAAAAACGGCGTGTAATAGCAGTCGAGCGCACCGAAGCACTCCGCATGCACGCGACGGAACACATGGCCAGTAATCCCCTCCATAGGGGCCAGCGAAAGGATCATCTACTCTTCTCTCATATCAACGGATGTGACAAAGGAACCGCCCCCTTGTTACATGCATTATGCCTTGTGCTCCAGATGATTCACAAGGCAGAGGCAGCAGCTTGACGATAATCACCCTTCCATCCGGCGCCTCATGCAACGAAAGTGAATGGTTTTCCGCGAAGTGAACGAGTGAAATCGGACCCTCGATGCATCGACACTTTTGGAAGGCCAATTCCTGCGGTTTTATCACTCAAATCCTGCGGTTTTAGCGTCGAAAAATGTGGGTGCTTCAGGGGTCCAAATTAGGTCGTTCACTTCTCGGGAAACCATTCACCTTCGATTTGCTGTTTGTGGGCATCGGCAGCGGCTTCATGCTCCAAAAGACGACGTTCGCGATCAAACGATCACCAACAGCACGCTGTTGACCGCTATGTATGAACAACAGACATCCTCCACTCATCTATACTCAAGAGCGTGTGCGCATCGCCCCCGAAAAACGATGAGAGTCGAGGCCCCCATGCAGCAACTCACCGAGCAAGAAAAGAAACGCATCCAGCGGTACTGCACATACCCCAAAATCGCAGCGACCGCACTCGTCATGTCGTTCGTAGCATGCCTGTTGATGTTGCCGCTCCAAATGGTCAACGATATCGCGTTCCACCAAAAGGAATTCCAACCCGCGGGCATATATACCGCCATCGCACTCACCGTAATCGAACTTGCCATCTTTTGCTATTGCGCCCTTGCGCCACGCTTTGGAATGCAGGGCAAACAGTGGAAGGAGTTGCAGAGCAGGCTTGCGGTAGCCCAAACCAACAAAGACCGCTCCGCGGAGGTCGCCGGTGTGCTTGCCACGCAAGCTGCCGGCCGCCTACTCAAGAACAGCGATAACGATCTCGCGCGCGACCTGGGCGGTGCCGCCGAGGTCGCCAGCGCCGTGGGGGCAGTCGCCACGGCAGCAAACGTGCTGGCCGAGACCTCGAGCAATGCCGAGGCCATGGCGGCCGCATACGGCGTTGTGATTCCGAGCGCCAAGAAACAGATTATCGCGCTCATCGCAGTGCCCGCCATTGTACTGCTTGGCGTCTACATCCCGCAGTTTGTCCAGGGAAATAACGAGCTTCAGGCAAGAAAGGCTGCAGCCGCCGAGCAGCTCGCCATCGCGCAAGATGCCTTGGAGCCCGCGTGCGAACGCGTCGCGGCAGACGACCCATACGAGTCGTATCACGACTACGGCTACCGCATTATCGGCTATCTGCGCGATAATGACCTCGGCGCTCAAGCAGCCTATGTCTACCTTTCTTTCGATGCAGATGGCATGCTCACGGACGTCGATTACGTCAGTCAGATCGACCCCGAGGCAAGCCTTGCAGACAACCTCGCCCGCGCCGAGCAGGATATCGCGACGCTCTGCGCCCCGCTCAACGGGCTGGACATTTCCGTTGCCACGCCCGACCTCCTCGCGCCATGTAGCCTGTCGGATGAGTTTAAGCAGGCATTTTTAACTGGATCCCCCTACGAGGAGATCAGCATCAAGACGGAGGACGAATCCATCAAGTCGTACTACGCCTTTGACACCGAGCCCAAGGAAGAGTTCGACGAATACACCCATCCGGAAATTAGGGTCATGCGCTCTGCAAAGAAGAGCTAGAAGCGTACGTTCTGATTTCTGCTCGCAAACGCCGTCTATATCTCGAGGTCTAATACTTTTCCCAGAAGTGAATGGTTGTATTTGGGCCCCCGAAGCATCGACATTTTTAGACGTCAAAACCGCAGGATTTGACTGGCAAAACCGCAGGAAATTGCAGCCTAAAAGTGTCAATGCTTCGGGGGTCCGTTTTTACTCGTTCACTTCGCGGAAAAGTATTAGACCCCGATTTCGCAAGGGTCTCAATGTGACAAAGGGACTGTCCCTTTGTCACATTATTCGGAGCGCAGGGCCTCCACGGGATCCTTCCTGGACGCGCTGCGGGCGGGCAGCAGGCCGGCAACGACCGTCAGTAACACCGAAATTGCAATGAGCACCAGCGCATCCTGCACGGGCAGGCTCATCAGATTGGGTACCTGCTTGGCAGCAAGTGCCCAGGCATTGACCGGAAAACTCACGAGCACCACAACGACAATGGCAAAGATGCCGGCAATGAGGCCCTCGATAAAGGTCTCGGCGTTGAACACGTTTGCCACGTTGCGCTTCGACGCGCCGATCGCACGCAGGATGCCAATCTCCTTTTTGCGTTCCAGCACGCTGATGTAGGTGATGATGCCAATCATGATGGAGCTCACCACCAGGCTGATGCTCACGAATGCGATGAGCACCAAGCTGATGGTGTTCACGATGTCGGTCACCGAGCCCATGATGATACCCATGTAGTCGGTGTACGAGATTGCCTGCTCATCGTGGCCAGCGGCTTTGACCTGCTTGTTGTACGCGTCAATGTGATCGAGCACGCGCTCCTTGGCCTCAAAGTCGCGCGGGAAAACCTTAACCGAGATGGGGTCTGCCTCATCCGCATAGCCCAACGTGGTCAGATTGTTGTCGTAGGTGAGCTTCGAAGCCTTGGCATAGCTCATCATGAGCGAACTCAGGTCCTCGGCGTCCATGTTGAAGTGGATGGCATGAGCAAAGGCACTCGCATCCACGCGCATGGCGCTCGCCAGGTTGGCAAAACTCGAAGACATCTGCGTCGCCATCTGGTCCATGAGCCCTGCCGCG
>USHR01000221.1 GCA_900554495.1 uncultured Collinsella sp. | reverse complement strand
TCGGCATAGAGCTGCGCGATTTTGGTGCGGTTCACGTATCCTCCCATAACGGTTGTACGGATTATTTCCAAACAGTTAACCATTCTAACCCGCGAGGGGAGCGTAGCAAAACGGCAAGCTCGATGTATGGGCGTGACGTGGGCACCGCGCAAGAGCCGATTTTGCGTTGCCTAGTGCCCGCAGATGGCTTGGCGTATGAGGGCAGCGTAGGTGTCGATTCCCGCCTGGGTGAGGTGCGTGCCGTCGTCGACGAGGTATTCGCTGTGGCCCTCTGAGGCACCGTTCCAGTCGATGACGCCGGCATTGTCGTTTTGGGCGCAGACGTCGCGGATCGTCTGGTTATTGCGGTCCTGTAGCTCGAGCGGTACGCGCACGGTCACAAAGTAGATGGGCTTGCCGCCCACGGCATTAATCACGTCCTGCACCTGCTGGGCGTCGCGGATGAGGCCGTTGGTGCCAAGCGCGCAGATGACCACGCTTGAATCGTAGTTGGCGCTGTCCTGTGCATAGACATCCTGGAAGGTGTAGAACTGGCGGCTCACCACGCCGTCGATGTATGCGTTGGGAAGCACCGCCTGAATGCCAGGTTGGGCACCTGCGGTGACCGAGTCGCCGATCATGAGCACGCGGGCGTCGCAGGTTCCGGTTGCCTCGTCGTAGGTAAAGCTCTTCCAGTCAAGGTTCTTCGGGACTTTTTCGGCGATAGGTCCCTCTTTGGGTTTTTGCTTGGTGGCGTCATCGGATGCGGTGTCGTTGGACTGGGAATCTTTACCGGATGCGGGCTCGGCGCCCTTGTCGTTGGCGTTGTTGTCCTGGGACGAGGCCGGGTTCTGGGCAAGCTCGGGACGGAGCTGCTCGGCGCGGGCGGTGGCGATGCCTGCCCAGTCAAGCGGCGCGAAGGCAAGTGCGGCGACGCATGCGGCGCCAAGCGCGGGGAGCACCATGGCGGGTGCGAGGACGTGCTTTCTTGCCGTGCTGTCCTGTTGGGCCGGCTTGTGGGACCAAGGGCGTTCGACGAGGCGATAGAAAACCTCGGCTACCGCAAGGATCAGTACAAGCTGTAATACCTGCTCCCACCAGGCGATGCGGGTGGTGCGGGTTGCGGGGTTCATAAGAAGCAGTAGGGGATAGTGCACCAGATAGACCGAGAACGAGCGCTGGCCCAGCCAGACGAGCGGCTTGACCGACAACAGACGACGCACGATGCATTCCGTATTCTGCACGCAGATGATGAGGAGTCCGGTGACGAAGGCAAACAGCAAAAAGCCGCCACGGTAGAGCCAGGCGCTCTCTCCGGTCAGCATGAGTGCGCCGGCTATAACGGCAACGAGCCACGCGATAGAAATCGCGTTGACCTTTGAGATGCCCTTGTTGGCGCCGGGGATATGGATGTCACCGCTCAGCATCTCGCGCAGACGCGGCGCGGCGATGGCGGCTAAGGCTCCGCATAGAAGCTCGGCGGCACGGGCGTCGGTTCCGTAGTAGACGCGCGATGTGTCGGCGGTGGGATTAAACATGAGGACCATGGCTGCCGTCGATGCAAGCGCGAATGCGATCGTGATGCCGATGGCGGTGTTGCGCGACCTGGTTTTGCTGCACAGTGCCATAAGGATGACCGGCCATACCAGATAGAACTGCATGGTGACAGCGCAGAACCATAGGTGCGTGAGCGGCGAGGGGAGCCCCGCGGCGGCGAAATACGAGACGTTGCGGAAGATGTAGAACCAGTTGCTCAAAAAGAGTGCCGATGGCAGGGCGTCCTGCTGCACCTTAGGGAGTAGACTCGGGGTCGCGATGTAGGTGGCGACGGCGGTAAGCGCGATGGTCACGACGATCGGCAGCGTCATGCGCGCAATGCGGCGGCAGATATAGCGCGGGTACGAGAATCCGTCGCGCGCCGTGGCCCGCATAATGCTTTTGGTGGCGAGATAGCCACTCAGCGTAAAGAAGAGTGTAACGCCCAAAAAACCGCCGGTCAGGCGACTGGGGCGAAGGTGATATAGGACGACGCCGGCGATGGCGAGGGCGCGGAGCCCGTCGAGCGCGACGATGCGTTGGTTGCGTTGAGGCGCGGCATGTGCGGCGCCCGTGGGTGTGTTTTGCATCGATCTTCCTCCAATGTCGACCTAGCAGTCTAGCGCTCTGCGCGGACAAAGGAAGGGGGTTCGTGCGGTTGAACAACATGCCGCGGGGCGATGCCTCGCTACGCAAAAGCCGCACCTGCGTTGATGCTCAGCTGTCTATATAGAAACGTTTCAGAACCTCTACATAGGCAAAAACAACAACACAGATGCGGCAAAGATGCACGGGTGGTTGAGCCTTTATGCGATAATGCTCGGCTACTTGGTCTTGGCAACCAGCAGCGGATCGCCAAGCTTGACGAGCGGATTACCGCCGATAAGCGTGCCAGACTCGCCGACGTGGTCGATGCTCTTGAGGCGGTCGAGCTCAGAGACGATGACGGTCACGATGTCCTCGTGACCGGCGGCCTTAATGGCGTCGCGGTCGAAGCTGATGAGCGGCTGGCCGGCCTTGACCGTGTCACCCATCTCGACAAAGCGGGCAAAACCCTTGCCATTCATTTCCACGGTGCCCAGGCCAACATGGATGAACACGCGCAGGCCGTCCTCGGTGATCATGCCGATGGAGTGGTTGGTGACGGTGGTGGCGCCGATGCGGCCGTTGGCGGGCGCGTAGATGGTGCCGGTAATGGGTTCGATGCCGTAGCCCTGACCGAGCATGCCCGAGGCGATGGTCTCGTCGGGGACCTCACTCAGATTGACGAGCACGCCGTTGACGGGAGCGTAGATGACGCCTTCGCGGGTGGCGAAGCTTGCTGCGGGCGGAACGGACGCCTCGC
>USHR01000220.1 GCA_900554495.1 uncultured Collinsella sp. | reverse complement strand
GGCGTCAACATGATGCCGGCCAGCGGCAAAATCTGCACGTTCGACTGCATCTACTGCGAAAACGGCCTCAACGCGGAGCGTCCCTGCCACGAGCCGTATAACACAGCCGACATGGTGCTCGACGCACTCGAGGCCAAGCTGCGCGAAATGGCAGCCGAAGGCGAGCTCCCCGACGTGATTACGTTTGCCGGCAACGGCGAGCCCACCGCCGCGCCGGAGTTTCCGCAGGCCATCGCCGGCGCCGTTGCACTGCGCGACGAGCTCGCCCCGAACACCAAGATCGCCGTGCTCTCCAACGGCACGCGCGCCGATCGCCCCGAGGTGCACGATGCGCTCATGATGGTCGACGACAACATCCTCAAGCTTGATACCGTTGACCCGACATTTATCCAGCTGCTCGACCAGCCCGTCGGCCCGTACGACGTTGAACATCAGATCGAGACGTTCGCGAGCTTTGACGGTCACGTTATTATCCAGACGATCTTTTTGACCGGCGAGTATCAGGGCAAGCTCATCGACAACACCGGCGAGGAGTACGTTGCCCCCTGGCTCGCGGCGCTTGAACGCATTCGCCCACAAGAAGCGACCATTTACACGGTCGCGCGTGAGACACCGGTCGCCGGCCTTGCCAAAGCAGCGCCCGAGGTGCTCGACGCCATTGCCGCGCGCGTCCAAGTCCTCGGCATTCCCTGCCAGGTGAGCTACTAGCAAAACCACGCAGCAGCCAGTGCCCGCCATCCCGCTCCATCAGTTGCGGTGATATAGTTCCTGTTTATGCTGTTAAACCGCTTAAATCGGAACTATATCACCGCAACTTTTATGGACGCATGGGTGGGCTATACTAGCTGCGGATGAAAGGAAGTTAGCCATGTATGACAAAGGACCCGTACCCGGCCGCAACGACGCTTGCTGGTGCGGCAGCGGCAAAAAA
The DNA here is from genome assembly GCA_900554495.1 of uncultured Collinsella sp. Classification (GTDB taxonomy): domain Bacteria; phylum Actinomycetota; class Coriobacteriia; order Coriobacteriales; family Coriobacteriaceae; genus Collinsella. The sequence continues at coordinate 1,936 of USHR01000220.1, read as the reverse complement.
TATAAGAAATGTCACAGCGCCTTCGACGAGCGCCTCGAGCGCCTGTGGGAGGAGGGCTGGGAGGTTCTGCCCCGCACGCTCTACAAGACGCCCGCCGATATCGAGGGCATCAAGCGCTCGGCCGCCATCAACGTGGGCGTGCTCGACTACGTAGGCGAGCACATCGCCGCGGGCATGACCACCAACCAGATCGACCAGATGATCTACGACTACACCGTCGAGCACGGTGGCACGCCGGCCGACCTCAACTACGAGGGCTACCCCAAGAGCGTGTGCACCTCGATCAACGACGTGGTCTGTCACGGCATCCCCTGCGATACGGACGTGCTGCACGAGGGCGACATCATCAACGTGGACTGCTCCACGATCCTAGACGGCTACTTTAGTGATTCGAGCCGCATGTTCTGCATCGGCGAGGTCTCTGCCGAGCGCCAACGCCTGGTCGACGTCACCCGCGCCAGCGTGGAGGCGGGCCTGGCAGCCGTCAAGCCATGGTTGCCGCTCTCCGTTATGGCCGAAGCCGTGCAAAAGACGGTCGAGGACGCCGGCTTTAGCGTGGTGCGCGAGTACGGCGGACACGGCATCGGTAAGGAGTTCCACGAGGACCCGTTTGTGGGCTTTACCACCGAGGCGCCCGATGTGGACACCATCATGGCTCCGGGTATGGTCTTTACCATCGAGCCCATGGTCAACGCCGGAGCGCCCGACATCAAGATTAGCAAGGGCGATGGTTGGTGCGTGCGCACCAAGGACGGCAGTGATTCGGCCCAGTGCGAGGTACAGCTCGTAGTGACCGAGGACGGTTACGAGCTGTTGAGCTGGTAGCCATGGATGCGCCGGATGCTGACGGGCACGCTCGTCTTGCATCCGGCGTTTTTATTTGAACGTTTTGCCTGATAAAACCTGCCAAAATAAACCCGTCCCTTTTTGGCAGGTCGAGCGGAGAGGACTGCTTGTGAACATCCTGGTTTTGCTGCCCGTCAATGACCGCCATCGCGCAATTCTTGAGTCGAGCGCTCCGGGCGAGGACTTTATCTACACGAGCGCCGACGCCATCACGTGCGAGCAGGTCGCCAACGCCGACGTGATCTTGGGCAACATCGGCCCTGATATGCTCACGGCATGCGAGCATCTCCAGCTGTTGCAATTGCAGACCGCTGGCTATGACGACTACCTTGCCGCCGGCACCGTGCCGGCTGACGCCAAACTGTCTTGCTCGGTGGGCGCCTACGGCCAGGCCGTAAGCGAGCACATGTTTGCCATGGTCCTCTCCATGATGAAGCGCCTGCCCGGCTATCACGACTTGCAGCGCGAGCATCGCTGGAAGGATTTGGGGCCGGTCACCTCGCTCAAAAACGCCAATGTGCTGGTGCTGGGCGCAGGCGACATTGGCGGCCACTTTGCCACGCTCTGCCGCAGCATGGGTGCACACGTCCGCGGCATCAAGCGCCATCCACTCGTCTACCCCATTGTGTTTGAGGACATGGACGGCATGGACGCCCTGCCCGAGCGCCTGGCCGAGGCTGACATCGTCGCATCCTTTATGCCCAGCACGCCCGAGACCCGCGGTCTGGCGAACGCCGAGTTCTTCGCCGCGATGAAACCGGGCGCCTTCTTTGCCAACGGTGGCCGCGGCGATCTTGTGGTTGCCGACGATTTGGTTGCCGCTCTGGAGTCGGGACATCTCGCCGGCGCCGCGGTCGACGTCACCGACCCCGAGCCGCTGCCTGAGACAAGCCCGTTGTGGGATACGCCCAACATGCTCATCACGCCGCACATCTCCGGCTGGTTCCACTTGGCCGCCACGCTCAACAACGTGGTCGACATCGCCGCGGAGAATCTGCGTCACCTGCAGGCCGGCGAGACCCTGCGCTGCTGGATCGAACATTAGGGTCTGTCTCTTATACACATCTGACGCTGCCGACGACGGAGAGAG
>USHR01000219.1 GCA_900554495.1 uncultured Collinsella sp. | reverse complement strand
GCAACACGAAGCTGCTCGGGCAGGCGGCTCAGGACTTCCATGATCTGACCAAAGAGAATCGGCGACAAAATGCAAACGACACCGACGAGCACGGCAACAACAACAATAAGCGCGATAAGCGAACCGATGCCGCGATTCACGCCATGGTGCTCGAGCCAGTTGGTGATCGGGGACATCACAAAGGCAATGATGGAACCAACAGCGAGAAACTCGATAACCGGTGCCAGGATGCCCATAAGGTTAAAGATGACAGCAGCAATAACAATGCAGCCGACAACAGCCCAAATGCGCAGCGTCAGAATGCGGGTGTCGCGCAGCACGCGATCGGTTTGTTGGGGGTGCTCACTCATGAACGAATCATCACTCCGTCGGGGTCGATCTTGTCCTGAATCTTCTTAAGCGTGCGGCGCAGCAGACGCGAAACCTGCACCTGAGAAATACCAAGCTTCTTGGCGATCTCGATCTGGGTCATGCCCTTCACAAAGCGCAGCTCGATCACCTCGCGCTCGCGCGGCGAGAAATCACGGATGGCTTCCTCGATCACTAGACGGTCATCGGTAAAGTCGAGCTCGTTGTCGTCGTCGGCGTAACGGTCGAGAATCGAGGGGGCATCGTCGGAATCGGACGCACCAGGAGCCTCGATGGGCACCGAAGTATAGGCCGAAGACGATTCCATAGCCTCGAGGACCTCATCGACAGTCACATCTAGATACTCAGCGATCTCCTCAACCTTGGGCGAACGCTGCAGCTCGTTGGTAAGTTTGTCAGTAGCTTGGTTGACCTTGGCCGAGAGCTCCTGCAGACGACGCGGAACGCGCACACTCCAGCCCTTGTCGCGGAAATGGCGTTTGATCTCGCCCAGGATAGTGGGTGTTGCAAACGTCGTGAACTCGAGCCCGCGCTCGGGGTCAAAACGGTCGATAGCCTTGAGCAAACCCAGATAGCCGACCTGCATGAGGTCGTCGAGCGGCTCGCCGCGATTCTTAAATTTGTTGGCAAGAAACCTTACCAGGTTCATATGGGACATGACGAGCTGCTCACGGGCGTCCGGATCACCGGTCTCCTTGTAACGACGAAACAGCTCGCGGGTTTTCTCCTTGTCCCAAGCGGTCTTGCCGCTCCGGGAACGTTCGGTCATATTAGATATCCGCCTTGAGGTCGAGGGAAAGCGTCAGGGGCGCCGCAGTCTTTTCGTAGGAATCGCACACGCTCGCGAGGATGAGTTCGGCATATACCGCTGCCTGGTCATCCTCATCGACAGTCGCCTGATCGCCAAAGGTAAAGGTCATGCCCACGTGCGATTCGTCGACATCGAATTTGATCGAGATATCGTCGGAATCAACAGCCGTGCAGCCAAAGATGAAGGCTTCCTCGGCAGCCATACGGATGTCCTCGATGCGATCGACAGACATAGAGCACAGGGCACCAACGTTGGCTGCCGTCATGCGCACAAGGCGAGCGAGACGCGGGTCACCGGCAACGGTCAGCGTGATGGGGCAGGTTGCTTCGCTACTCATCGCAGGACTCCTCAGAGGTCTCGGAGGGTGTATAGGTGTAATACTGAGCCGGCTTGGCTACAGACTTCTGGCCATCATCGTCGCCCGCGGCGGCCTCGTCCTCGCCAATCAAGACGCGCTCGGTCGGCTGCTCGGCTTCTTCGGCGGCAGCGGAAAGCTTGCGCTCGGCTTCAGCTGCAGGAGCCTTCACCTTATTGAAGAGCTTCTGCACAGCACCGGCGGCAGAGTCGGTCACGCTCGACACAGCATTGCTGGCCTCGGCCATGCTGCCCGTAACCTCGGAAATGTCGCGAACCACGGCTTCGACCTCTACGAGATTGGAGGTAAGGGCATCAACTGCCGTCTTGCTCGACTTAAGCAGCGGCTCCATCTGGGCAAGCGCCGGCGTAAGCTCATCGACAGCGCCATCGAGCTTTGCCACCACAGGCTGAGCCTCGGCGATGGTGTTGTTGAGGTCGTTCACGGTCTTATCGAGCGAGTCGACAACATTGCGGGTCTTGCGCAGGGTAAGCGCGAGCTCAGCGATGGCCCACACGCCGGCAACGACGAGCAGCAGCAGGGCGATTTGAATGGGACTCATACAAGCCTCCCGGAAGAATCGAAATACAGACGCTTTTCATGGTACCCCAAAGGGGACCGAACATGCCAAGAGCAGCAACGTGGGACAAAATTATCAGCAGCTACTTCGGTGCATTCCCGCTGCGGTCACGTTCGCTTTGCTCTACGCGCCACTCTTCCCAGCCGCGCCCGGCAGGCTGCCAGAACGCACCGCGCTCCAGCCCTTCGGGCAAATAGCGCTGATCGACCCAGCCTTCAGGATAATCGTGCGGGTATTTATACACACCGTATTCATCGCTGCCCGGGCGATGGCGATCGCGCAGATAACTCGGCACCTCGCGAAGCCCACTAGAATGTATATCGGCCAGCGCCGCATCGATCGAAGCCTCACACGCGTTGGATTTTGGCGCCAAGCACACATAGAGTGCAGCCTGAGCCAGGTTAATGCGGCACTCGGGATAGCCAATGACCTCGGCAGACTTAAACGCGGCATGCGCCACCAAAAGCGCCTGCGGGTCGGCGTTGCCAACATCCTCAGAAGCGTGAATCATAATGCGGCGAGCGATAAACTTAGGATCCTCCCCAGCATCGATCATGCGCGCGAGCCAATAGATCGTGGCATCGGGGTCGCTACCGCGCATGGACTTGATGAACGCACTGATGATGTCGTAGTGCATGTCGCCGTTTTTGTCATACGTAAAGCCGCGACGCGGGTTGGCGATCTTTACGTCATCCACGGTGATGGGATAGCGCTCCCCCGCCGCGGGCGCTGGCGTTCCCTCGGTATCGGGACGCGTGACGGCAATCTCGCTCGCAAGCTCGAGCGTCGTGAGCGCCGAGCGAGCGTC
>USHR01000218.1 GCA_900554495.1 uncultured Collinsella sp. | reverse complement strand
GCAGGTCGGGGCTGGTGGGGTCGACGCCGAGCTTGATGTTGAGGGGCTCGCCCTTATCAAGCTTCTTGCGAAGGTCGGCCTCGGGAACGATCTGCGCGGCGCCCGAGGTGATGATACGCATTTGCTCGTCAACAGACAGCATTGGGTATCCTCCTTTTGCTATAGCACCCTCGCCGAAAACGGCGGTGCTGGAAGTCCATAAACTCTCTTATGATAACAAACTGACGCGACGCAGCACCTACGACAGGAAAATCCTCGTCCTGCCGCATGCGTCAATGGCAACTGGCAGACGTGTACCGTCACGCTCGACCAGATAGCGTACCTGCCGACGACGCAAGCAGTCGCGGCAACGAACCTGTCCCGTCGCATCGGTGACGCAGACGCCCTCGGCGGTCAGCAGGCAGTGCTCGCACACCATAAGCTCGGGACGGTCGGCGTCGACCGGACCCAAGACGCCGGGTTCAGCAGCCAGCTCGGCAATACGCTCCGCATCATTGCCGAGCAACTCGGCCGGCAAGTACACCCGCCCCGCACCGAATCCGCGCAGCCAGGTAAGCGTGGCCCGATTCGCGCAGAACACCGGCGCCGCCACGTCAAACGTCACGCCCAGCTCGCGAGCGATCGCCACCTGCCCCAGGTTGCGGCAGACGATGCGCCCGGCACGCTGCATCAGTGAGCGGGTCCAGTCAGCGTCACTCGCGCGGCACACCTCGTCAAGCACCACAACGGCGTCGGACAAATCGAGTTCTCCGCGCGGGTCGGCATCCATCAGCTGCCAAGCAAAAACCATGCGAGTGGGAACCGCGCACTCCACCAACTCCGTCGATGCACCGCCATCCACCGCAACGCCCTCAAAGGGCAGCACTTCAACGGCACGCTCAACGGGCGCAATCGCATCCGCCTCGGCCCGCATGCGCTCCAACACCGCCGCCGTCTGATCCAACACGCCGGCGCTGCGAATCAGGTACACCTCGCAGCCCGCGTCCACCTTACGCTTGCAATGCACGACGATGCGCTTCCCCGCTGCTGCATCCACCGGGCAGGGCACCTGCGGCCAGCGCTTGGGCGCATCGGGACGCGCGTCGACACCCGGATAGAACCGAATCTCGAGCGTGTCACCCGCCGCCACGGCGGCGTCGAGCTCAACGGTCACCTCTTCGTGGCCCACAGCGACCAAACGCCCCACGCGCACGCCCTGGTTAATTGCGCGTTCAAAACTCATAAGCTCCGCACCCGAGCGGCCTCGCAAATACGCGTCGGTAAACCCGCGGTTAAACGACCTTCCCAGCTCGCGCTCAAGCTCTTCCACGGCATTGGGGTCCCACGCGCCGTCGCACAGCATATCGAGTGCCCGGCGCCACACCCGCACCACGTTGAATACGTAATCGGGGTTCTTCATGCGCCCCTCGATCTTGAGCGACGCCACGCCGGCATCTACAAGCTCGGGCAGATGCGCAATACCCAGATAGTCGCGCGGACACAGCAGGCGATCTCCCTCGACGGCGGCAACACTCTGCCCAGCCTCGTCCACCAAGTCATAGGATAGACGGCACGGCTGCGTGCAATCACCGCGCATCGCAGAGCGGCCACGTCGAAGGGCAGAGAACTCGCACGCCCCCGAATAGCCGATGCAAATCGCACCGTGGCAGAATACCTCGATGGGCACACCCGTGGCACATAGCGCCGCAATCTCGTCGACCGTCAGCTCGCGTGCCGTCGTCACGCGCTCGACCCCCAGCTCATCGGCGGCAAGCCGCACGGCGCCTTCGCTATGAACGCCCGCCTGCGTAGACAGGTGAATCTCGACCCCGGGAATCGCCGCGCGCAGCGCGCAGGCCAACCCGGCATCGGCGACAATCAGAGCATCGGCGCCCAGCTCCAGTGCATGAGCTCCCAACACCACCGCGTCGGACAACTCATCGTCAAACACGAACACGTTGAGCGTTACGTACACACGCACGCCATGGGCATGCGCCACGGCGCAGCCGCGCGCAAACTCGTTATCCGTAAAGCCATGGGCGCTCACACGGGCGTTAAAGCCGCCCAACCCCGCATAGATGGCATCGGCACCCGCGGCGATGGCCGCAAGCATCTGGTCGAGCCCGCCCGCCGGCGCCAGCAACTCGGGCAGCGCCGCACCAGCAGCATCCAATCCAGTCTCGTATTGTCCGCTCGGCCCCATCGTCCGAATCGCCATCGACAAACTCCTTACCAAGGTATGCATTCACTCTGAAAAATGCCGTCTTCCAGCATACACGAGGCATCGCGCGCCCCGTTTGGTTTATCGTGTAATAACTTATGTCCATCCTGCCCCGACGGCACATCCACCGTCCGGCACGACATACCTGGAGGTCAATATATGGGTCCTCGCCAACGACAGGGACGCAGCCGTTCAAAGACGCATGCCCTGCCCATAATCCTGCTCTCGTTTTTGGGCTTTCTGCTGATTGCGGGCGTGGCATTTGGCATCGGCATGGTCGGCAACGTCAACCGCTGGCTGTCCGATCTGCCCGACTACACCGACGCCAACGCGTATCTGGTGAGCGAGCCCACCGAGATCGTCGACTGCAACGGCAACAAGATCGCAAGCTTCTACACGCAAAACCGCAAGTCCATCACCAAGGACGAGGTCTCCCCCTACGTGCTGCAGGGCACCGTTGACGTCGAGGACGAGCGCTTCTACGAGCACGGCGGTATCGACCTGTGGGGTATCGCGCGTGCTGCGGTGGCAACCCTCGGCGGCGGGCACGAAGGCGCCTCGACTATCACCCAGCAGCTGGTGCGCAACACCATCCTGCAGGAGGAGCAGTTCGACTCGACCATCGAGCGTAAGGTGCGCGAGGCCTACATCGCCGTAAAGATGGAGGACATGTACTCCAAAGACGAGATCCTCATGATGTACCTCAACACCATCTATTACGGCCACGGCGCCTACGGCATCGAGGCCGCAGCCGAGACCTACCTGTCCAAGAGCGCCGCCGACCTCACCCTGAGCGAAGCCGCACTGTTGATCGGCCTTCCCAACTCGCCTTCGCAGTACGACCCCACGGTCAATCCCGATCTGG
>USHR01000217.1 GCA_900554495.1 uncultured Collinsella sp. | reverse complement strand
CGAGGAGGCTGCCGCCGAGGTCGCCCGCGTCGCGAAGACCTACCCCGTGGTGCGTTTGCTGTCGGCCGATCAGATTAAGAGCGAGCCTAACTGCTTGCTTGCCGGCGATCGCTGCCCTTGTCTGCGTCAGTCGAGCCTTGAGGCCTTGGCAGGTTCCGATGATGTGTCGGAGCAACTGCTCAACGATGGTGTTGAGTACCGCGCCCGTCTGCGCCCTCTAAAGGTCGAGGGCGAGCCTCACGTCTTGCTGATGGTACGTCCGATTGATGAGCAAGAGGCTGCAGAAGAGGACCTTGTCTACACCGACGTGCTGACGAGTGTGCACAATCGCCGGTATTACGAGGAAAAGCTCCGAAGCGCCCGTATGAATGCCGGCGTTGCGATGATCGACCTTGATGATTTTAGGGTCTTCAACGATACGTGTGGCCGTCATGCCGGCGACCTTGCGCTCGGTGCTGTGGCGACAGCCATACGCAGCGGAATTCGTTCGACTGACGAGCTTGTGCGCTATGGCTGCGACAAGTTTGTGGTCGTCATGCCCAATATTCCCTCCGATGACTTCGCCCGTCGCCTGCATCAGGTATCCGAAGCCGTTCATTCCACGATTATTCCGGGCCATGAGTACGTGAGCTTGACGGCATGTGTTGGTGGCGTTCGCATTCATGGCGAGACGGTCGATGAGGGCGTTGGCCGTGCTGTCCAGTTACTGAGCCGCGCTAAGGCAAAGGCCGGTACGGTCGTGACCGATGCCGATTCCATCGAGGCCTTCCAAAGCGAAAAACCTTCGGTGCTTATTGTCGATGACTCCGAGATGAACCGAGCCATTCTCAACGAGATGCTCAAGGACGAGTATTGCATCCTCGAGGCCGACAACGGTCGTGCGGCGCTCGACATGGTCGACCGCTATGGCGATGAGTTGTCGCTCGTGCTGCTGGATATTGTCATGCCGGGCATAAGCGGCTTTGAGGTGCTGGCCGGTCTGTCGCGCCGATCGGTTGGTGACAATCTGCCTGTCATCATGATTTCGAGCGAAGATTCCGATGATATGGTTCTGCGCGCGTACGAGCTGGGCGCCTCGGACTATATCAACCGCCCGTTTGACTCCCGTGTCGTGCGCCGCCGTGTAAGCAACACCATCCGCCTATACGCCAAACAGCGCCGCCTGACGAACCTGCTGTCCCAGCAGTACAACGAGCGCGTCAAGAACAGTCGCATGCTCATCGACATCATGGCCGGCGTCATGGAGCTTCGCAACGGCGAGAGCGGCAGGCACGTTACGAACATCGAGAAGCTGACCGAGCTGCTGCTTGGCTGTCTGGTCCGGCGTAGCGACACGATCTCCCTCGACAATGAGGAACGCTCCACGATCGCCCTGGCTTCGGCGCTGCACGATATCGGCAAGATGTCGATTGACGATGCGATTCTCAACAAGCCCGGACGCCTTACGCCCGAGGAGTTCGAGATTATGAAGACGCATACCACGATCGGCGCCGACATGCTGCGTGAGCTGGGTAGCCATCACGCCGGCAATGCGCTTATGGAATATGCGTACCAGATCGCGCGTTGGCACCACGAGCGCTGGGACGGCAAGGGTTATCCCGATGGCCTTAAGGGCGACGAGATTCCCATTGCCGCACAGGTGGTTTCGGTGGCCGACGTGTACGATGCCCTGACGAGCGTGCGCGTGTACAAGGACGCTATCCCGCACGAGGAAGCGATCCAGATGATCCTGGATGGTAAGTGCGGCACCTTTAACCCGCTGCTGCTCGATTGCCTGCTCGAGGTGCAAGACCAAATTGCCGAGACGTTGGCACGCCCCGCCGATGTCGTCGCGTTTCCTACGATTTAGTTTGACCAAAGGAGTTTTTAATCCATGATTTCCATGCGTGAGGCGTATGAGAAGATCGGCGCTAATTATGATGACGCGTGTGCTCGGCTGATGGGCGGGGAAATGCTTGCCCGCTTTGCCCTCAAGTTTTTAGATGACGAGAGCATGGACAGGTTGGAGGCTGCCATGGCGGCAGGAGACGCCGAGGAAGCGTTTATGGCAGCGCACACGCTCAAGGGCGTGAGCCAGAACCTGGGATTCGATAATCTGTACGAGCCGGCGGTCGTGGTGACCGAGGCGTTGCGCGGCGCCGATGCCGTTGACGGTGCTCGCGAGGGAATGCATGCGTTGCAGCAGCAATATGCGGCAACGATGTCAGCCCTGCGCGAGGCGGCCGAATAAGAGCTTACGGGCCTTGGGCTGCGTGCCGGCCACATATAGGTAAAAGGGCGCCCCGTCGGACCATGTGGCCGGCGGGGCGCCCCTTTTGTGTTGTGCTGTCCGTGAACTAACGGGCCTGCTTGACCTTTGCCGCTGCCTCGACAAACGACTTCCACAGGTTAAAGTCGGTCTCGAGCGTCTTCCACGTGTACTCGGGGTGCCATTGCACACCCAAGCAGAACGGCTGGCCTTCGACTTCGATACACTCGGGAACGCCGTCGGTTGCCTTGGCGACCAAGCGCGTGCTTTTACCCAGACGCTCGACGCAGCAGTGGTGTGCGGAGTTGGTCTGGATCAGCCTGTGCCCGCCAACCGCGCGCTCCAACAGCGAACCCGGCACGACCTCGACGGGATGCACGGGGTCGTTGAGCACGTGGGTGTGGCGCCACTGCGTGCGGCCCTCGCGCGCACCCAGGCTCGGCACGTCCATGCACAGGGTGCCGCCAGTGGCGACGTTGAGCAGCTGCGTGCCGCGGCAGGTGGTAAAGAGCGGCTTCTTGGCGCGAAGCACCTCGTTAACCAGCTTAAACTCAAAACGGTCGCGAATCTCGCAGCACAGCGTGGGATCGTAAGGACGCTCGTCGCCCCAACGTTTGGGGTTGACGTCCGGGCCGCCGGGAATAGCGACACCATCGGCGATTTCCACGTAATGACGGATGACCTCAATGTCCTCGGTGATGGACATCTGCAGTGGCAGGCCGCCGGCGGCAAGGATGGCATCGACAAAGACGCTTGCGATTTCCTCGTTGGGAGAGAGCGTCTCGCTTAAAAACGGCTTTGCATCTTCCCAGCGCGGCGCGACGAGGATGAG
>USHR01000216.1 GCA_900554495.1 uncultured Collinsella sp. | reverse complement strand
AGGCATAACCTGCATACCGCCGCCAAACTCTTCACTACCCAGATAGCCCTTACCGATGCATTCGTGGCGGTCCTTATGGGCGCCGCAGGGATTCTTGGAGTCATTGATGTGCACGGCGCGCAGGCGCTCGATACCCACCACACGATCGAACTCGTCAAGCACACCGTCAAGATCGCGGACGATGTCATAGCCGGCGTCATTCACATGGCAGGTATCTAGGCAAACGCCCAACTTGGCCGACAGCTCGGGGCGCTTGTCGGCAACGCCCTCGATGATGAGCGCCAGCTCCTCAAAGCTGCGGCCCACCTCGGTGCCCTTGCCGGCCATGGTCTCGAGCAGCACCGTCGTCTGCTGGCCCTCAAACATCACCCGGCACAGGGTGTCGACGATCATCTGAATGCCGGCATCAGTCCCCTGCCCCACATGTGCGCCGGGGTGGAAGTTGTAGTAGTTGCCGGGCAGTGCTTCCAGACGCTGTAAGTCCTCGGCCATTGCCTCCAAGGCAAACTCGCGCGCCCGCTCTTTGGCCGAGCAGGGGTTATAGGTATACGGGGCATGAGCCACGAGCGGGCCAAAGTCGTTTTGCTCCATAAGCTCGCGCAGGGCCGCCACGTCATCCATGTCAAGATCTTTCGCCTTGCCGCCGCGCGGGTTGCGCGTAAAGAATGCAAAGGTGTTGGCGCCAATGGATAGCGCCGTCTCCCCCATTGCCCGATAGCCCTTCGTCGTCGAAAGATGACACCCAATCGTCAGCATCTCCAGCTCCCCCTCATCAGTTGCGGTGAAATAGTTCCTGTTTGGCCCCTATTCTGCCGCAAACAGGAACTATTCCACCGCAACTTATAAAAGGGGCATCAGAGATGCAGGCCACCAAGCACTATGGCTACGGGCGCCAGTGTCATAATCCCCTACGCGTCAGCGCCAAGTCCTAGAGGGCTAGTCGGATTGCATCGATAATGCGCGCGCAGCGCTGTGTGGCGGCAAGGGGCATGACGGGGCTCTCGAGTTTCCCCGCCCGGATGAGCTGGGTCGCATGCTGGATTTCGCCGTAGAAATCATCGACCTCAAACGGGGCATTTATTTCGAGCATTCGTCCGTCGGAGTACTTCACATGGGCGAGCTCGGGGCGATGGAGGCGCTCGATTTCCAACGAGCCCCGCTCGCAGGCAATCGTCAAGCGGCTTTCATATGCTGCTTTGCCGTCGCACACCATATGAATGGGTATGCCACCGACGCTCATATGGATCTCATCGGCCCAATCCACGCGGCCGCCCGATACGTCACGCCAGCGAACTTCACGAGACGAAACATCGCACGCACCCGCAAGCAGATCATCAAACCATCCGACCGCATAGCAGCCCATGTCATATAGACAGCCGCCCTGCAACGGATCGAGCAGATACCTCGAAGGGGACTCACCATAATCGAGTTTTTGCACGCTTTCAATCGAAACGATACGGCCGAGCTCGCCCGACGCAAGCAAGCCCTTCACGCGAGTACGCATCGGACAAAACCGATTTTTCATCGCCTCCATAAACAGTACGCCGCGCTCGCGAGAGGTGGAGGCAATCGAGAGAGCCTCTTCTTCATTCAAAACGGCCGGCTTTTCGCACAGCACGGCCTTTCCGGCGCGCAGCGCGCGACAGGCCCAACGCGTATGCATGCCATGCGGAAGAGCCAAGTAGATTGCGTCGACATCGGGGTCGGCAATCAGCGCATCGTAAGCCGCATCGCCGCTATCGTCAGCCGTGGCATAACTGTGCGCGGCATCAATCGAAAACGCCCTGCAAAACTCCTCAACATGCGAAGGAGTGCGACCGGCGGCAGCCACAAGCCGTGCCCCGTCCACCTCCTTGAGCGACGCTGCAAATCGATGCGAAATGTTCCCAGCGCCCAAAACGCCCCAACGAACCTCACGCAAATCATCACATGAATCCCGATGGCCCACGACAGCCCCCTTCAGTTGCGGTGGAATAGTTCCTGTTTGGCCCCTATTCTGCCGCAAACAGGAACTATTCCACCGCGAGTTATAAAAGGGGCATCAGGAGCGCGTTTTGCAAAAGGCCTTAAGCGCGGCCGTTACGGGGCTAGGCTGGAAACGTCGGCGCACATCGTCGAGACACTCGGGAATATCGATGTGCTGCGGGCAGTGACGCGCGCATTTGCCGCACTTGGCGCAATTGCTCACCAGCTTGGGCTCGTTCGTCCGCACCGCGCTCGCCGTAAAGTATTGAGACAGCCCCGTAAACCAACTATGTGCGTAGCTCGCGTTGTAGGCGCCAAAGCAACCGGGAATATTGATGCCCTTGGGGCACGGCATGCAGTAGCCGCACCCCGTACAGGGCACGCGATTCGATTTCTCAAACTCTCCCAGCACACGCGCGATGGTATCGAGCTGCTCTGTCGTCATCGAATCCGGCAGTGCGCGATCCGCCAATGCCGCGTTCTCGTCCACCTGCGCGGTATCAGTCATGCCCGAAAGCAGCATCGTGACTTGAGGATGATTCCACACCCACGAAAGGCCCCAAGCAGCCGGCGTCTTCAGGTACGGATCGCGTACGCCATCGAGCACGGCGCGGGCCCGCGGAGGTAGCTTGCCCGCCAGGCGTCCACCCAAAAGCGGCTCCATCACAAACACCGCGAGCCCGCGCTCGGCGGCTGCCATGAGTCCCGCCGTTCCCGCTTGGTAGCGCTCTCCAGCGTAGTTGTACTGGATCTGGCAAAAGTCCCAGTCATACGCGTCAAGCATCGTGAGGAAGTCCGCCGCACTGCCGTGGTACGAAAAACCTATCTGGCGAATACGCCCCGCCGCCTTTTGGTGCGCAATCCAGTCCTCGATACCCAACGCTACCACGCGCTCCCACTGCGCGGGCGAGGTGATGTTGTGCATAAGGTAATAGTCGATATGGTCAGTCCGCAAACGGCGCAGCTGCTCGTCGAAGAACCGATCGAAATCCTCCGCACATTTGCACGAAGCGTGCGGCAACTTGGTCGCAAGCAAAATCTGGTCGCGCAGCCCCAGGCGCTCAAGCGAAGCGCCCACGCAAGCCTCGTTGCCGGGATAGAGCTGTCTCTTATACACATCTGACGCTGCCGACGACGG
>USHR01000215.1 GCA_900554495.1 uncultured Collinsella sp. | reverse complement strand
ATTAATGGATGGAAACGGATGTTCTATCGGGACACACATTTTGTCCTATAAGCCGAGATAATCTCATTAGGAGCCCATTATTTAGTGCAAATATATGTCACTATAATGGCAACATTACTCATATTTGGCATTTTTTGCCCACTGCCCCCTGTGTGGGGATCCGTAACGGAAAGATAGACCCATTTCAAAGCATAAAAATGGGATAGATTTTCCGCCAACAGTCGCCGGAGAAGATCCATCCCAAAAATCAGAGCGCGCTAGAACGTTCCGCCGCCGCCTCCGCCGACGCCGCCACCACCGCCGCCAGAGAAGCCGCCGCCGCTGCCGCCGCTCGAGCTATCGGAGCTCGAAGCCAGCTCGCGGATGGTCTCGTGATACACATCGTTGAACGAATCGAGCGGAGACTCGTTGCCGTAGTGATGGTAATACCACCAGTAGCAGGGGTAGTTGTCGTAGAAATCGTCGCTGTTGCGCAGGTCCGCAGGCACGGCCTCGGCCAGCTGACGCAGCACTTCCTTGGAAACACCCAGCGCCACGCCCATCACCAGCAGCTTGTTCCACAGCACCAGATCGCCCGGGACGGCTTCCTTTAGACGAGTGAAGTCCTCGAGCCAATGCTTAAGTGCCTTGCAGCGAGCCGCCACCTCGGCGCCCTCCGGCGTAAAGCGGCGAAACGTAAGGCCCACGCCGATACCCACCAGCACAATCGGCACCGAGATAACCGCGGCGGTAATGTTCGCCTGTGCGCCATCGGTAAAGAAAATGGATCCCACGGGAACAAAGGCAATCAGGATACCAAGAACCAGGCAAAACACCATTGCAACAATGCCGTCCGAGGCAACGTACTCGCTATCGGCCAGCTTGCCCTTAACGGTGTTCTGATAGTCCTCGAGCTTATCACCCACGGGTGTAGCGTGCTGCTTGACGTAGTGCTGCAGCTCGTCGAACGTGCGCGAACGGTCACCGTTCTCGTCAGGCTTAGCACCGGCAAAGAAGACCTTGAGCACCATGTGGTCAATGCCCTTGGCCGACTTCCAGCCCGCATCACTCACCGTCACGCGATACGTCTGCTCTTCTTTTTCACGCCCCAACAGACCCTTCTTGGCCTTGGTCACGGTCGCCTGCTCCAGCTTGATCACACGGTCGTCAGTGAGCTTCATGAGCGTGGCGATATATGCCTGGTCGGGCACCTCGTTCCAGCTCATGAGGGCCGAAAGCACGGCGGGATGGTCGGCCGAAGGCACATCGCGGAAATATTCGTCCTGGAAAAGCGGCTTGGGCTTGCGCTTGCGCAGCTTGAGCATAACGATTGTGCCGGTAAAGACCACCGCCGCAACAACACTTAGCACGGCAAGTGCATTGGCAATCATGCGAGCGTGAGCGCGGCGGGCGTTAGCTTCGTCGGCCCATTCCTTCTCTTCGCTCAGGATCGTTGACATGCGCTCTTCGCCCGAAGCGGCAAGCTGCGGCACCCAGTCGCTAGGGAAGGCGATGCGTGCCTCGGCGAATTCGCCCTGATGCACGCAGGGAATGGTATAGGTGACCATGGGTTCGTCCGCATCGAGCGATACATCGCCCGTCAGCGGGCCGTGGCCCCATGCGCGGAAGTTATCGCCCTTGACGGCCGCCGTCCCGGCAGCGGCATTTGCGAAGTACACTTCCATCTCAACGTCATCGGAGTCCGCGGACCAGCCGTCGCCCACAAACTTCCAGTAGAGCTCGGCGGTATCGGCCCAGTTCATGACCGCACCGGTCATGGTGTAGCTCACGTAATAGATCGCGCTGTCGCCGCTCTCGTGGGGGCTGAACACCTTAATCCTTACGCCGTCACCGGTCTGCTCGACCGTGTAGACGCCAGAATCGCCCTTGTTCGCGCTATCGACTTTGTTAAACGCGGTGTCCTCTTCCTCGACACTCAGCACGTCAACGCCCGCCGTGCCGCCCTGCTGGTTGGTGCCCGTATTGATCTCCCAAAACACGCCGTTGATGTCGTCGTCGAAATCAAACTGGCGTCCCTCGACAACGGTCAGCGATCCATCGGCCTCAACCGTGGCACTGATATAAGTTTGGGTCATGGAGTAGCCGTCGGCGTGCGCGGCGACAGGCAGCAGCAACAACGCAAGCGTGACGAGCACGCAGACGGAAGCGAATCGCGCAAACAGGTGGCGCTGCCGGCTGACTTTGGCGGCGAGGGTGTTCATAGGCACATCCTTTGTCTGTAAAACCAACAGCGCCATTGTCCCACGTTTGCGGGTACGCATGGCGAACATCTAGGCGACCGGAGCGCCAAACGGGATGAAAGTCACACCCGCACCCCGGCAGCTAGTCATTGGGGACGTTCTTAAATGACTAGTCATTAGGGACACACTTGGCATAGCCCGCCCCGGCAATAGATACCACTTCACAGCTCCGTCACAGGTGTAGCGGCTTTGTGTGGGCGCGGCACGCGCTGATTGAGCCGCCAGCCGAGGGGCATAAAGCAGTTGAGCGAAAACGGTTTGCCCCTTTGCCGTTCGCTTGAGGATCATGTCCCCCTTTTCCGCGGAAACCCCGGCAGTTGCGAAGAGCTGCCGGGGTTTCTGTCGTTTGAGGGGTTGAAGGGGCTAGCTTGCGAGCGGTAATCGAGATGTTGAGCCGGTGCCCGCCGCGCACAACACGCGGCCTCGACAACTTGCGGACCACAGTGACGCCTCCCCATCGCGCCCCGCGCTATACTCGTCCACATGGATATCAAAGCACGCAACATAGCAACGCCCGCCGCGGACGCGCCAACGACGCTGCCCGCCTCCGCTCCTGCGCCTGTTGTGGGCCGCTTTGCCCCGTCGCCCTCGGGCCGTATGCACCTGGGCAACGTGTTCAGTTGCCTGTGCGCGTGGCTTTCGGCCCGCAGCCAGGGCGGCAGCATCGTGTTGCGCATCGAGGACCTGGACGATCGCTGTAAGCGCCCGGAACTTGCCGCCCAGCTCATCGACGACCTAGCCTGGCTAGGGCTTGAGTGGGACGAAGGCCCCTACTACCAGCACGATCGCCTGGACTTGTACGAGGACGCCCTGCACCTGTCTCTTATACACATCTCCGAGCCCACGAGACTAGCGCTCATCTC
>USHR01000214.1 GCA_900554495.1 uncultured Collinsella sp. | reverse complement strand
TAGAAGAAGAACGCGATCATGTAGACCAGCACGGTCTTGTTGTGGGCGATCTCGCGCATGGTGTGTCCGACCTCGGAGAACACACCGCCAACGATGTGGCCGATGGTGTCCTCGGGACCGCGCTCGCGACCATACTTTTGCTTATAGGTGTGAATGAGCGGCAGGGTAAAGATGAGCCACCAGGCACCAGTGATGATAAAAGACAGACGCGTTGCCAGCATGGTGGGGACGCCAAGAGCGGGGCCACCCATGATGAGCGCCAGGCAGATGACGAACGGCACGGTGGAACCGATGTAGCCCCAGGCATAACCCGAGCTGGACACGGCGTCCATGCGCTCGTCGGTGGTAACGTCGGGCAGCATGGCGTCGTAGAACGTCATAGAAGAGTTAAGGCCGATGGTGCACAGCACGTACACGGTCAAAAATGCCATGGCGGACATTGGGATAGCCTGCGCCAGGCAAAGAACCAGGCCCGTGAGGAAAAAGCCCAAGAAGAACTTGATTTTGTTGCCAGCGTAGTCGGCAAGTGCGCCCAGAATGGGCATGAGCATGGCGATGACCAGCGAGGCGATCGTCTGTGCATTGCCCCAGGCGACCACCAGGTCGGCCGAGGAAGCGCCGGTATTGATGGCGTTAAAGTAAATGGGCACCACCGAGGTATTGAGCAGCACGAGGGCCGAATTGCCCACATCATACATAACCCAGTTACGCTCGAGCTTGGTGTATTTCATGGACAGGGACCCTTCGTATTCGCCCGATATGCAGTTAGTTCATCGTACCCCAATTGTCCAGAACCGCCGGTAAGGATTCGGCAAAGGGGCACGCACGGGCCCTATTCCTCGCGGTCGAACTCCTCATCGGCATTGAGCACGCGACCGCTGTAGTTGACGTGACTGGTCACGGCATCCATGTCACCGGTCTCGATAAAACGTGCGACCGTGCACTCGTAATCGCCCAGCGCGCGATCAAAGACCTCGGGGAAACTCTCGTTCGAGACCTCGTCGGTAAAGGGATTCTTCCATGTCAGATGGCCCAGGTTACCGGTGCGCTCGGGCAACTCCGTCGTCACGCGATGAGCAAGGCCGTCGAGCAGCGAGTAATCGTGCACCAAGCCCTCAACCAGCGAGATCGCGCGCGTCTTTGCGGAGCCGGCCGGCTCAATCGCGCGGTAAAGTCGCTGCATATTGGCAACGGCAGCACCGTACTCCCCCGCCGGAATGTCAATGCCGTACACGCGTCCGGCAACATAGCTCATCAGCACGCCGGCCACGCGATTGATGCGATCAGTGGTGACGATCTCGCCCGCCGGCGGGTAATCGTCAACCGTAGCGCCATCGCGTTTAAGCTGCAGCATCAGCACATCCAGGTCGCTCTCGATCACGGCATGGACCTGACTGCTCGAATCCTCAAGCTCTGAATCGGACTCGACAATGCCAAACTGCTGCTCATAGACAAAGGGATGAGCGTTGCGGTCGAGCACGTAATGAGACAGCAGGCCCAGCGCAAAGGCACGACCCAAGCTGGCGTCGCGCGGCAGCAGATGCGACACGCCGTCGCGCAGGCACGCAAACTGACGAGACATGCGCGACCGATGCATGACCTGCGCCAGCAGCGTGCAGTCGGAAACACGCGGTGTCAGAATGTGAAAGAAAAACGGGTCGGGGCCTTGGTTGCCCAAGATAAAGGCAATGTGCTCTTCATCGGACGTGATGACGCCCTGTGGAAGACGGTCGATGCTTTCCTCGCCAAACAGATGATGGGTGATAAGCGCGGGCATAATGATCCTTTCGATTTCATTCGATGCCACCCATTATGCCCACCGCGCGCCCATGCCAAACCTGCGATGGTAAACGACGGCACGCAGACCGTCTACGCAAGCCCCAAGTGTGCTTTAACCTCGGCAGCGCGACGGCGGGACACGGGCACCGTCGAGGTTACGCGATCGAGTCTGAGCTCCATAAGACCCGTGGAACCGATCTCGACATTGTGCACGTCTTCCAAATTGACCAGATAGCTGCGATGAACGCGAATAAAGCCCTCGGAGACCAAGCGACGCTCGAGCGAAGAGATCGACTCATTGATCAGGTACGTTCCCTCGGCGCAGATGGCGTTGCAAAAATCGGCGCGCGCCTCAAAGTAGCAGACGTCTGCGGCGGGAATGAACACCTTTTTGCCCCCGCGGTCCACCGTCAGACGCAAAGGCTGGCGCGGAGCGTGGATAACACGACGGGCACCCAAGGCTGCCTCGATCTTGTCGAGTGCCTTTGACAGGCGTGCGTCCTCGACCGGCTTGACGACATAGTCGACCGCATCGAGGTTATACGCATCGGCGGCAAACTCGGCAAACGCCGTCACAAACACAACCACCGGCGGCGTCTTTAGGTTCTGCAGCGTCTCGGCAAGCTCAATTCCCGAGCGACCGGGCATGGTAATGTCTAAAAACAGCACGTCGGGCTTGTTCGACAGAATCGACTCCACGGCTTCGGTGACATTGCCCGCCTCGGCAATCTGGCCCACACGCGTATCCTTTTCCAACAGATAGCGTAGCTCAGCCCTAATGGGAGGTTCGTCATCAACCACCAAGATGTTCCAGCCTTCGGACATATGTGCTTCCCCTCTTTTTCTCTCAATCCAACCGCGTGCTACGCCGTCAACGGCGCGGGCTCATGCGGCTCGCCGTTCAGCTCGACGATGACCTGCGTTCCCACGCCCTCCTGGGACTTCACGCGCATGCCGGAATCTTCTCCGTAAAAGAAATGGATGCGCTGAAGCACGTTGAAGAGCGCCAGGCCGCAACCTCGCTTGACGGAGCCGTCGGCGGTAATGCTCTCGGGCTCCTCTCGGCGATGTTGCTCAAACAGATGCGCGCAGACCTCTTCGCTCATACCGATGCCGTCGTCCTCGACGATGATCTCCAAACCGTCATTGGTCTCGAAAGCCCTAACATGAATAGAAAGCGGCTCGGTCTCGCGCTGCGCGTGCTTGATGCAGTTTTCGAGCAACGGCTGCAAGATAAACGGCGGCACCATGCAATCGCGCACCTCAAAGTCGATATCGACCGAGACGCGCAGACGGCCGTCGCCATACCGGGCCTGCATAAGATTGATATA
>USHR01000213.1 GCA_900554495.1 uncultured Collinsella sp. | reverse complement strand
ATGCCTTCCTTGAAGCCTTCCCATGCCTCCTGCATTGTGTAACCACGCTCCTAGTTACGTGTAATGCGGCGCTCTCTCACACCGCTGCTTATTGAATTCTTGAATTTTCGGCTTGCACTACCGGTTTCTTCCGTTCTTCACCACACGTTGGTGCAGGAAAAACGTTTGTCCACCTTGGAACTACAACCCAAAACCCAAGATTTCACCCGTCTGAGAAGGATAACATAGCCACCCTCTCCATCTGGGCTGTTATATGTTTCTTTTTTTATATCATAATGGCGTTTTTTACAAATCCGCAGGAAATGCGAGCGCGAACAACTACCGTTCACCGATTTGTTTAGTTTTTTCCTTGCCTTTGTACGACGTTCACTCTAGCTGTTATGCCAGCTTTAGCAGGATAAAGTGTCCCAGAGACCCTACAGAAACTGCAGGGCGGCCACGGAATTTCCCCCGGGGCCGCCCTGTGGCGTGGCTAGTTATTTAGCTTTGATTGCCGCTTGGCATTAGGCGGCTGCGGCGGCCTTGTCGGTCGTTGCCTTGCTGTGACCCTGGCCTTCAAAATGCTTGTAGCACCAGCTGGTGACCAGCGGGGTCAAAATAGCCGTCACGATTGCGCACGCTGCAACCTGTGCCGTAGCCGTCGCGAGCACGGCGCCACCGTACATGGCCCCGTTGACGCTTGCCATGGCAGCAGGCGTAGCCACATTAGCTCCGGCGCAGCTCGAAATGGCCGCACCTGCGACACCCGTACCGCCCGTGAGCTTATCGACCGCGATGACGGGAATTGCAAAGACCACCGAGCAGATCACGCCGAGCAGAATACCGGGAAGACCGCCATTAATGAGCTGGCCAAAGGTCATGGTCGAGCCCATGGCAAAGAAGACGAGCACGATGACGGCGGAAAGTGCCGGTGCCATCATCTTCTTAAAGCTGGGGAAGAGGTTGCCCAGAATAATGCCGACGACGATCGGCAGGATGGCACCCACGAGCGACCAGCCGATCGGAGCCTGGCCGGCAGCGCCGAGCACGATCATCGTGACCGGAGGGCCGACAACGAGCGTGGTGATTGCGACAGCGCCACGCTCGGCCTCATTGCCCATGGTGCCCATCAGGCCAGCGTACATAGCGTTGTTGGCGCCGGTGCAAGCCGCCAGCATCACCATGGCAGAGATGCCAAACAGGTTGTCGTTGAACACATAAAGAATGAGCAGCGACACGGCAACGACCACGATCTGCTTGACGGCGATGATAATGGCACCGCGGGCAGCGGCGGCAGGAGCGCTCTTAAACGAAATCGTCGTACCGACGATGAGCAAAAAAGCGCCCACGAGCGGGCCCGCGCCCTGCTGGGTCATGCCAAGCGTAAAGCTGCCGAGCGTTTTGAACAGGTCGGGGAATAGCGTGTTGAGCAGGCAGCCCAGCAAAAGCGGCACCAAAATATTGGCACCCGGGATGGAGGACATCTTAAAGAACGGCTCCTTTGCCGCCGGCGCCTCCACCGCAGTCGATTCACTCATATATATCTCCTTTGGATGCATGCGAATCGTAGCCGCACGCGCCTATGTCAGAAAGAAGGCGACGGTCCCGAGTCGCAGGAGCCGTCGCCGAATAATCATCGCGGGGTATTACCCGTCCAGGACGATGCCGCCGTCGCAGTCACCGATCTCGCCGTTCACGAAGCTGGCGAGGTCGGAAGCGAAGAACAGCACCATCTGCGCAGGCTCGCTGGCCTGGGCGGCGCGGCCCAGAGGGATACCGTTGATGATGCGCTGAGAGTTCTCGTCAGAGAGAATCGAGGTCATATCGGTCAACGTGAGCGACGGGCACACGGCGTTGCAGCGAACGCCGAACTTGCCGCCTTCCTTGGCGACTGCCTTGGTTAGACCGTTAACACCGGCCTTGGAGCTAGCGTAGGCAGCGGTGCCGAGCAGGCCGCCGCCGATCTTGCCCGCAACAGAGCTCACGTTGACGATAGTGCCGGCATGGGCCGCCTTAAAGTGCGGGTACACGGCGTTCATCATAGTGAAGGTACCGTTGAGGTTGATGTCGATGGTGCGACGCCACTCGGTGTCATCGATCTCGTCAAACTTCTTGGTGCTGATGACGCCAGCGCAGTTGATCAGGATGTTGGTTTGCGGCAGGTCCGTAAAAATCTGCTCGACGGTCTCGCGCGCCTTGGGCGCATCGGCGACATCGAGCTGATAGAACTTGTTGCCCTCGCCAAGCTCGGCCACCGCGGCCTCGCCCTTAGCAGCGTTCCTTGCGATGAGCGCGACATGTCCGCCGCCCGCGACGATGCCCTTGGCGATCTCGAGGCCAATGCCCTGAGTGCCGCCCGTGACAATCGCGGTCTTGCCCGTGAAGTCAAATGCCATGACTCCATCCCCCTTTATATAAGGTGTCTCCTCGCGGGAAGTTGGAGCATCGCACGTGGCGATTATATGAGTCCCAGTCGTCATGGTGGTGACAACCCCTCGCCTAACCGCGGGCATAATAGTTCTTTGAAACGCTACAATTATTGAATTATTTTAATTCTTTATACGCTCTTTATATTGCCTAGCGGCCAAGTAGATTTTTGGGACATGCCTAGAAATCTACCGAATGGAATGCTTGGGCGGGGGTATCATCTTTCACCGAAAATAGTTTCTAGTGTTAGGGGTTTTCGGTGGAAGATACCGATTTCCATGAGCTTGGGCGTCAGCTCTTAACTGAGTTCGGCAGCATGCATCAGCGTATTTCGCGCTTTGCGGACAAAGCTCTCGGCGGCGAGATGGCCGTCATGCGCGCCCTCATGCGCGCCGGCGGCTCGCTCACGCCGAGCGAACTCGCCGATCGTGCGTGGGTCTCGAGCGCCCGTATCGCCAATATCCTGCGCGCCCTCGAGGCCAAGGGCTGGGTCGAGCGCGAGCACTCAAAGACCGACCGTCGTCGCGTACACGTCACGGTGACCGACAAGGGATTCCAGGATCTCGAAATCAAACGTCGGGAATTCGAGGCCCGCACCGCGGCTTTCCTCGAGCAGCTCGGCGAAACAGATACCCAAGAGATGGTGCGCCTTCTAAGACGTGCCAACGAAATTATCGACCGCAATCAAGAAAGGAGAGATGCCGAGTGAGGATTCTCAAGCTCTTTAAAAAGCATATCCTGGC
>USHR01000212.1 GCA_900554495.1 uncultured Collinsella sp. | reverse complement strand
AACCATCTACAAGGAGCTCGCGGGGCTTGAGTACGTGCGTTTTGAGCGCGAGCCCGAGGACCTCGCGGCCTTTATGACGGGCGACGAGTGGGAGGGCACCAACGTGACCATCCCCTACAAACGCGCCGTCATGGAATACCTGGACGAGCTGAGCCCGCTCGCCGAGCGCATGGGCAACGTCAACACCATCACGCGCCTGCCCGACGGCCGCCTGCGCGGCGATAATACTGACTACTTCGGTTTTCAGTGCCTTGTCGAGGAACTGGGGGTTGAGGTCGCCGGCAAGAAGGCTCTCGTACTCGGTGCCACTGGTGGCGCCGGCACCACGGCAAGTATGGTGCTGGGAGACCTGGGCGCCATCGTCGTACCCGTGGGTCGCACGAGCGAGGTCAACTACGGCAACATCGCGCAGCAGTCCGACGCCGCCCTGCTCGTCAGCTGCACGCCTGCCGGCATGTTCCCCCACTGCCCCGACGCGCCCTGCACGCTCGAAGGGCTCAATGCGCTCGAGGGCGTTATCGACATTGTCTACAACCCCGCCCGCACGGGACTCATGCTCGAGGCCGAGCGCCGCGGTATCCCCTGCATCGGCGGTCTGCTGATGCTCGTGGCACAGGCGGCACAGGCCGTCGAGCGCTATACCGGCCAGGTCACCCCGCGCGAGCGCATCCTGGACGTAACGGAACGCCTGTCCCGCCGCGAGCAGAACATAGCGCTGATCGGCATGCCGGGTTCGGGCAAGACCCGCGTGGGCGAGCAGATTGCCCTGCTCACGGGTCGCGAGCACATCGACCTGGACCGCGCCCTCGAGAAGCGTCTGGGCATGCCTTGTGCCAACTTTATCGTCGAGCGCGGCGAGGCAACCTTCCGCGAGCAGGAGACGGCGGCGCTGGCCGACATCTCCAAGCGCAGCGGCTTGGTGCTCTCCACCGGCGGCGGCGTGGTCACACGCGACGAGAACTACCCGCTGCTGCACCAAAACAGCCAGATAGTGATGCTCAATCGCAAGCTCGACGAACTCGCCCACAAGGGACGCCCTATCACCGCCCGCGATGGCATCGACAAGCTGGCCGAGCAGCGCATGCCGCGCTACCGCACCTGGGCCGACTACATCATCGACTCACGCGACTGCGCCGCCAACACCGCCCAAGCCCTCCTCGACACCCTCCCACCCGCTCTCTAAAAAAACCACCACAAAGGGGACAGGCACCTTTGTGGTGGTTTCTCGACTGCAAAGGAAGCAACCATGAAAGCACTCGTCATCAACGGCCCCAACCTCAACATGCTCGGCATTCGCGAGCCGGGCATCTATGGCAGCGACAACTACGACCGCTTAGTGCAGATCTGCCAGGAAGCGGGCGCCGCACAGGGCTTCGACGAGGTCGAGGTCTTCCAGTCCAACCACGAGGGCAACATCGTCGACAAGATCCAGGAGGCCTACGGCAAGGTCGACGGCATCGTCATCAACCCGGCGGCTTACACGCACACGAGCGTGGCGATCCTGGACGCCCTCAAGGCCGTCGCCATCCCCGCCATCGAGGTCCACATCAGTGCCGTCGAGACGCGCGAGGACTTCCGTCAGGTAAGCTACGCCCGCCTGGCCTGCTTTGCCACTATCACCGGCGAAGGACTTCAGGGCTACGCCCATGCGTTGGAGCTGCTGAAAGAGCATCTGCTACACTAATCCCTGGGACATAATAATCAGGTTTGTTTGTCCCAAAACTTAAGTACCTGTCCGATTAACATACAAAGGAGCATATCCATGTCCCAGTACGATTACCTCGTCGTCGGTGCCGGCCTTTCGGGCGCCGTCTTTGCCAACGCCGCCAAGCGCGCCGGCAAGTCGGTCCTGGTCATCGACCGCCGCGATCACATCGCCGGCAACATCTATACCGAGGACGTCGAGGGCATCCAGGTCCACCGCTACGGCGCCCACATCTTCCACACCTCCATGAAGGACGTCTGGGACTACGTCAACCGCTTCGCCGAGTTCAACAACTACGTCAACTCGCCGGTCGCCAACTTCCACGGCAACATGTACAACATGCCCTTCAACATGAATACCTTCGCCAAGATGTGGCCGGGCGTCGTCACGCCGGCCGATGCCAAGGCAAAGATTGCCGAGCAGGTGGCCGCCGAGAACATCGGCGAGCCGCAGAACCTCGAGGAGCAGGCGCTGTCCCTCGTGGGCCGCGACATCTTCGAGACGCTCGTGAAGGGCTACACCGAGAAGCAGTGGGGCCGCGACTGCCGCGACCTGCCCGCGAGCATCATCAAGCGCCTCCCCTGCCGCTTCACCTACGACAACAACTACTTCAACGACCGCTACCAGGGCATCCCCATGGGCGGCTACACCAAGATGGTCGCCAACATGCTCGAGGGCGTCGAGGTGCGTTGCGGCGTGGAGTACAAGGAGCTGATCGCCGCCGAGCCCGATATCGCCGCCAAGACGATCTACTGCGGCCCCATCGACGCGTTCTACGACTTTAAGCTGGGCACGCTGGAGTACCGCAGTCTGCGGTTTGAGACCGAGACGCTCGACGAGCAGGACCACCAGGGCGTGGCCGTGGTCAACTACACCGAGCGCGAGATCCCCTACACGCGCATCATCGAGCACAAGCACTTTGAGTTTGGCACGCAGGACAAGACCGTCATCACGCGCGAGTACCCGGCCGACTGGAAGCCCGGCGACGAGCCCTACTACCCCATCAACGACGCCAAGAACGAGGCCCTCTACAAGCAGTACGAGGAGCTGGCGGCGCAGGAGGGCGACGTGATCTTTGCCGGTCGCCTGGGCGGCTACAAGTACTACGACATGGACAAGGCCATCGCCGCAGCCTTCGAACTCGTCCGCAACGAGCTGGGCGTGGAGCCCACGGAGGCGTAAGGGTCCAAAACGGGCCTCTGCGCAAGCCGAAAACAGCACAAGCAGGCACGCCAACGCCGGCAGGAGCAATTTCGCCCTGCTGGCGTTTTAGTATGGAGACGGAATTGGGTGTTCTGCCCATTATTTAGCCGAGGATATAAGTGGACGCGGCCTGCCACAGAGGCAAAAACCGGAAGTATGCGGCAAATTCTGAAACCTCCGAGCACACCCTGTTTTTTCGCAACAAAATGCCTGATAAACTAGCCTCAAAAGCCAGGTCTGCTCACAGGGTTTAGATTTTGCCGCATACTTCCGAAATCTGAGTTCGCA
>USHR01000211.1 GCA_900554495.1 uncultured Collinsella sp. | reverse complement strand
ACGCAGGACGATTTTGAGGAGTCGGTGGAGGTCGTCATCGCCGGCCAGCAGCGTAAGTCCACGGTGCTGTCCGACCACGAGAAGCAGGTTGTTTCTTACCACGAGATCGGCCATGCCATCGTTGCCGCCCGCCAGAAGGGCTCTGCACCGGTCACGAAGATCACCATCGTGCCGCGCACGAGCGGTGCTCTGGGCTACACCATGCAGGTCGAGGAGGATGAGCGCTTCCTGACCACGCGCCAGGAGGTCCTGGACAAGCTCGCCGTCTATTGCGGTGGCCGTGCAGCCGAGGAGCTCATCTTTGGTGAGATGACGACCGGCGCCGCCAACGATATCGAGCAGGCCACCAAGCTCGCCCGTAACATGGTGACGCGCTTTGGTATGTCCGATGAGTTTGGCATGATGGCACTCGGTACCGTTCAGAATGCGTACCTTAACCAGGACACGTCGCTCACCTGCGCCCCCGGTACGGCCGAGCGCGTGGACGCGATTGTCGCCAAGCTGATCGAGGATGCGCACGACCGCGCCCTGCAGATCCTGAAGGAGAACAAGTTCAAGCTCCACGAGCTGGCTCGTTATCTGTACAAGAAGGAGACGATCACGGGCGAGGAGTTCATGAATCTCCTCACGCGCGAGAATCCGCTGATGCCAAAGCAGCAGTAATACTGGTCGCGCAGTGTCAATCGCCCCATTTGAGTGTTTATCTCAAATGGGGCGTTTTGCGTGGGGAGAGTTGTATATGAAGATCGTGGTAAGTGCCTGCTTGATGGGCGAGAGCTGCAAGTATAACGGGCTCGACAACTACCACCGCGCGTTGGTCGAGGCCTGCGAACGTACGGGGACCGAGGTCCTCTTGGTGTGCCCTGAGGTCTTTGGCGGCCTGCCCACACCGCGCAAGCCGTCCGAGATCGTGGACGGCGAGGTCCGTACCTGCGAGGGCATCTCGGTCGATCGCGAGTTTCGCCTAGGCGCTCAACGTGCGCTCGATATGTGCGAGCAAGCGGGCGGTCCGGAAGAGATCGCCGCGTGCATCCTGCAGGACCGCAGCCCCTCGTGTGGCGTAGGTCGCATCTACGACGGAACGTTCAGCGGTGCGCTCACCGTGGGCAACGGTGTTTTCGTCGACCTGCTCCTGCGCCACGGCTACCGTGTGATTCCGGCAAGCGAGTTCGACCCCAGCATGCTGGAGCAATAAAAACCACCACAAAGGTGCCTGTCCCCTTTGTGGTGGTTTTGGGTTAGAGCTAGAGGGTTTGGCCGTAGGCGTCGGCGGCCTTGATGGCGGCGGCGAACTTTTCGTCGGTGAAGGGCTCGGGGTTTCCCTGCTTCCACTCGTTGGTGGCGTGCGCGTACTCGCACAGGGCCGGGATATCGGACTCGGAAAGTCCGACCTGTTCAAGCGTCACGGGCAGGCCCATCTGCTTGTTAAAGGCCGCGTAGCGCTCAAGGTTCTCGGTATCGCCCGTATAGGCAAACAGCACGAGCACGCCCAGGCTCACGACCTCGCCGTGCAGGTAGGAGCCCTCGCGCGGAATGCTGCATGTGGCGTTGTAGAATGCGTGCGCCACGCTCGAGTTGTAGTAGTAATCGTTCTGGTTGGTCAGGTTGGAAACGTAGCCCGTGTTAACCACGATGTCGAGTGCGATTTGCTTGACGGCCTCGCTCGACAGGTTCTGGCGTACGTCCTCAAGACCTTGGACGCCGTAGGTAAACAGCGGCTCGGAGCAGGTGTGGGCAAGCGCCAGGCCAAGGCCGGCGGTGTGCTCCAGGTTGCCGGCGCTCGTGGCGTACTCGACCTCGGGCTGCTTAGACAGGGCATCGCCCACGCCGGCCCAGAAGTACTCTGCCGGTGCCTCGGCGATGATCTTGGGGTTAATGAAGATGTGCGCCGGTCGGTTGGGGTACGAATAGCCCTCGAGCGAGCCATCGTCGTTGTACACGACGGCAATGGCGGTCGCGGCGGAGCAGTTGGAACAGATCGTGGGGACCGTAAAGACGATCTTCTTGAGCTCGATGGCCGCCGTCTTGACGGTGTCGAGCGCCTTGCCGCCGCCGCAGGCGATAAGAACATCAGCCTCCTGGCAGGCAGGGGAGTTCACGACCTTGGCGATATTGGCACGCGTACTGTTGGTGCCATAGACGCGCGTCTCTAGAATTTCGACATCGGTACCTTCAAGCGCCGCCTCGATGCCCGGCAGCGCTGCAGCCAGGGCTCGCTTGCCGCCAATGATGGCGACCTTCTTTGCGCCGTACTCCGCCAGTGCGGCGGGCAGCTCGGTAAAGCAATCCTCGCCAACGGTGTAGTCGCTCATTCCAATCGTACGCATAGCAACCTTCTTTCGTTCAATAAAGTGCTTACAGGTATTTTGCTCCTAGAGAAGGTCCACGGCCACAATAAATTTCGAACGTATAAAACCAGTGTTGAGGGTTTTTCGCCGGCGCGGAACGTGCTAGCATACTCCGCATAAGCGTTGATGGGGACGAGTAGTCGGCCGTCCGCATGCTAAAGAGAGCGGGGAGCGCTGAGAACCCGTGCATGCGACCGATGAAAATCACCCCGGAGCTGCGGTCCCAACGGACGCGTCGCACAGGCTCGTCCTAGTAGATATCGCCGAGATGGTCGTCGATACAGGCCAGCCGAGTAACGGATGCGAGCGCGCGAATACGCGGGCGAGGGCATCTAAGCTGGGTGGTTAAACGAAGAGCTTTTGCGGGCGTACAGCTCGTTTTGTGGCGCTTCGTCCCAGCTTGTAGGGACGGGCGCTTTTTTGGTGCCCAACGGGCGTGTGCGCCCATGACATGAAAGGGGTACCGTGGCAAACGAGTACAAGCAGACGATGAATCTGCCCAAGACCGGTTTTCCCATGCGTGCCGGTCTTTCCAAGTCCGAGCCCAAGCGACTCAAGGACTGGCAGGACAACAAGGTCTACGAGCAGGTTCTGAAGAAGAACGAGGGTCACAAGAAGTTCGTGCTGCACGACGGTCCTCCGTACGCCAACGGCCCGATTCACATCGGCCATGCCATGAACAAGATCTCCAAGGACATGATCAACCGTTACTGGATGATGCAGGGCTATGAGGTTCCCTATGTCCCCGGTTGGGACTGCCACGGTCAGCCGATTGAGCACAAGGTCGAGGAGAAGCTCGGCACCTGTCTCTTATACACATCTCCGAGCCCACGAGACTAGCGCTCATCTC
>USHR01000210.1 GCA_900554495.1 uncultured Collinsella sp. | reverse complement strand
TGTAACCGAAGAGGGCGAGCACGACGCCCAAGGTAATGCCGATATCGGCCACATTAAAGACGGGGAAGTCGACGAAGGTGGTGGCAATAAAATCGGTCACGAAGCCAAAGGCCAGACGGTCGATCGCGTTGCCAATGGCGCCGCCCGCGACCATAGCCATGCCCACAACCTCCAAGCGAGCAAGCTGGGGCGCGCGAAGCAAGTACACGGCAATGGCGACAATGACCGCAAGCGCCAGCAAAGCAAACGCAACGCCATGCCCTTCGCCCATGCTAAAGGCAGCACCGATATTGCGGACAAACAGGAAGTCGATCACACCGGGGATAACAGTCACATGCAAAGCGTCGCCCACGGCACGAACCGCAAGCTTGGTCAGCTGATCAAAAAGCAGCACAACCAGCACCACCCCACCAGCAACACCTAACCGCCAGCGCAAAGGCGGCGTCATATCCCCAGCACGACCCAAAGAAATCCCCTACCCTCAAGATCATCGAATTACGTTTAATACAAAGAACTATCTTATATTGCCATACGCAGAACGCACGACATATCCACCAACGCAAGCGAAATAACCAGCTAAAAACGAAAGCGACATTCCGAATAACGGAATGTCGCTTAATAGCTTTCGACTAAAAACGCAAGTCGAAAGAAAGTCTCTAGCTCCAGCAATGGAAACGCCGCGTTATCGTCACCAACAGCGAAAACGTCCCTAAGCGAGCAAGGTGACGTGAAAGAGGAGGGAAGCGTACTTTGGTACGCGACCGACGATTGAACGTCAGATTGCCGCTTAGGGGCGTTTGCAGCGTCGGTAGGTTACGGCGTTCTACGAACGCCGTAACCTACAAAGCATCGGCGCAGCGCTTGCAAATATGCGCGTGGCCGTTGTACTCGCCGACGGTGGTGCGGTAGTTCCAGCAACGGTCGCAGCACTCGCCCTCGGCAGCCTCGATAGCAACGGAGAGCTCCTCGCCCTGGGTCAGCTCAACATCGGAGACGATGTAGAACTCGGCCAGGTCGACAGCCTTGTCGCCGGTCAGCAGCGCGTACATCTCGGCGGGAACGACCGCCTTGACGCGAACCTGCTGGCTCTTGGTGAAGGTGCCGGCAGAGCGGGCATCCTCAAGGGACTTGGTCACGGCGCTACGGAGTTCGAGCGAAGCCTCGAGCACACCCTCAAACTCATTGGCCTCGTCGACCGTGATGGGCGACTTGTACCAATCGAGCAGCGCGGCGTACTTCTGGTGATCGACGCAGCCGGCGGGCGCATAGGCCATGGCCTCATCGACCGTGTAGGACAGGATCGGCTGCAGGTCGCGCATGAGCATCGAGAAGAGCTCGGCCAGCACGGTCTGGGCGCTGCGACGCTCGAGCGAGCCGGGCTTGTCGCAGTACAGACGGTCCTTCAGGGCGTCGAGGTACACGTTGGAGAGCTCGGTAACCACGAAGTCATAAAGCGCACGGTAGGCGCGCGGGAACTCGTAGCTGGCGTAGGCGTCGTCGACCTCGGCCTGAACCTGAGTCAGGCGGGCAACCATGAGCTTGTCGAGCGGCAGCAGGTCGGCAAAGGCGACGCCGTCGGTCTCGGGCTCAAACTGACCCTCGAGCTCGGAGAGCAGGAAGCGCAGCGTGTTGCGGAAACGACGGTAGGCATCGGACGTACGAGCAAGGATCTCGTGGTCGATGGACACGTCGGAGCTGGTATCGACGGATGCAACCCACAGACGGATGATGTCAGCGCCCATCTCGTCGCAGACCTTATTGGGGTCGATGACGTTGCCGAGCGACTTGGACATCTTACGGCCCTGGCCGTCGAGGGTGAAGCCCTGCGAGACAACCGCCTTGTACGGAGCGTGGCCGTTGGCGCCCACCGAGGTGAGCAGCGAGCTTTGGAACCAACCGCGGTGCTGGTCGGAGCCCTCGAGGTACACATCAGCCGGATACTCCAGCTCGGGACGGTACTCGCAGACGGCCTTCCAAGAGACGCCGGAATCCCACCACACGTCGAGGATGTCCTTATCGGCCTTGAGGTGATGGCCACCGCACTTGGGGCAGACGCAGGCCTCGCCCAGGTAGCTCTCGGGAGCGTCGGTGAACCAGGCGTCAGAGCCCTTCTCGTGGAAGAGCTTGATGACGGCGTCGAGCGTGGCGTCGTTCATGACCTTCTCACCGCAGTCGGCGCAAGTGTAGCTGGGGATAGGCACGCCCCAGTTGCGCTGGCGGCTGATGCACCAGTCGGGACGCTGCTCGACCATGGCGCCAATGCGGTTGGCGGCATGGGCCGGATACCACTTGACGTTCTCGCGGACCTCCTTGCCAGCCTGCTCACGCAGACCCGTCTTGTCCATCGAGACGAACCACTGGTCGGTAGCACGGAAGAGCACCGGGTGCTTGCAGCGCCAGCAGTGCGGATAGCTGTGCGTGATCTTCTTCTCGAGGACCAGGGTGCCGCGCTCGCGCAGGAACTCGATGATATGCGGGTTGGCCTCGTCGGTATCCATGCCGCTGAAGGGGCCGCCGGTACCAAACTCCTCGCCGGTGTAGAACTTGCCGTCGTCATCGACCGGCATGCAGATGTCGGTGATGCCCTCCTTGAGGCAGGCAAAGTAGTCGTCGACGCCGTGGCCGGGCGAGTTGTGGACGATACCGGTACCGTCATCGACACCGACGTAATCGGCCAACAGCGCCACGCCCTCAACACCGTCAAAGATCGGCTGCTTGTAGTGGATGTGGTGGAAGGTCTCGGCGGGAACCACGTAGGGCTTGCCGTCGACCATGACCGGAGTGTACTCCCAGCCAAACTCCTCGCAGCACTTGGGAGCCAAGTCCTCGAGCATGACCTCGGCACGCCCATCGTGCTCAACGGCAACATAGGCGGCGCCGGGCTTAAGGGAAACTGCCTGGTCGGAGGGGATGGTCCACGGCGTGGTCGTCCAGATGATAAAGTCAACCGGGCCGTCGAAGTTCTCGAGGCCGGCGGGCTTGGAGGTCATCTCAAAGCGCACGAAGATGGACGGGCTCGTCTCGTCGGAGTACTCGATCTCGGCCTCGGCGAGTGCGGTGTGGCAGTGCTTGCACCAGTGGACAGGCTTATGACCGCGATAAATCATGCCCTTGTCGAACATGGCCTTGAAGACCTCGATGTCGGCGGCGTCATGCTGGTGATAGAGCGTCAGATACGGGTTGTCCCAGTCGCCAAGCACGCC
>USHR01000209.1 GCA_900554495.1 uncultured Collinsella sp. | reverse complement strand
TGAGCGCTAGTCTCGTGGGCTCGGAGATGTGTATAAGAGACAGGTTCCCCATATTATTGATGACGTCGACAGGCGGGGTGGTTCCCCGCGTACGTGCCATCTGAGTAACCGAGGGGAGGGCGCACATGGGAATGACTGGTGCATACGAGCGCAATCTCGATGCAAAAGGTCGTCTGTCCCTGCCTGCACCCCTTCGCGAGGAGCTTGGAGAGCACGTTCGCGTGTTCAAAGCCCTGGATGTCGATGCTCTGTACGTGTTCTCTGCCGAGGCCTTCGATAAGTGGGTCGAAGGACTCTTCGCGGGTCGTGAGGGCCACGAGGGTTTTAACCCGCGTGACATTAATGACCAGAAGCTCATGAGGGCGATCAACAAGCGCACCACGTCGATGGACGTGGACAGCGCCGGTCGTATCGGTCTTTCCGAGTCTCTCCGCAAGCAGGCGAACCTCGACCGCGAGGTCACGGTTGTGGGCAACTACGACCACCTTGAGGTTTGGGATCGCGCCGCGGCCGATGAGGACGATGACGATGAGGCCCTGCTGGACCTCTTCTTCTCGTAAGGGCAAGGCACGGGTAACGGATGGAGCGTGGGATCTTGACACAAGAATATCGGCATGAACCTGTCATGCTCGGCGAAGTGCTTGAGTCGCTGCGGCTAAAGAGCGGCTCCGTTGTCTGCGATTGCACCCTTGGCGGTGCCGGCCATTCGGTAAAGATGGCCGCGCAGGTGGGGGAGACGGGCCTTTTGCTCGGCGTCGATCAGGACGACATGGCCCTCGAGGCCGCTGGCGCCCGTCTGGACCGCGAGGTTCCCGGCGTTCCGCACCAGCTGCTGAAGGGCAACTTCGGCGACTTGGACGAGCTGCTTTGCTCGGCCGAGGTGCCCGGGGTCGATGGCTTCCTGTTCGATTTGGGCGTTTCGTCACCGCAACTCGATATCCCTGGCAGGGGCTTTTCGTATAACGAGGACGCCCCATTGGACATGCGGATGGATCCGGGTAATAACACCTTAAACGCAGCTGAGGTCATCAACACCTATAACGAACACGACCTCGCCCGGATTCTACGCGTCTACGGCGAAGAGAAGTTCGCCTCGCAGATTGCGCGCGAGATCGTGCGCCGCCGCGAGCAAGAACCGATCGAAACCACCGGCCAATTTGTTGAGATCATCAAGGCGGGTATCCCGGCTGCCGCTCGTCGGCATGGCGGACACCCGGCCAAGAAAAGTTTCCAGGCCATTCGCATCGAGGTCAATCACGAGCTCGATGTGCTCGAACGAGGGCTTGATGCCGCCACCAGGTGGCTCAACCCGGGCGGACGTATCTGCGTCATCTCGTATCACTCGCTCGAGGATCGTATCGTAAAGAACCACTTTAAGGAGATGAGCCAGGGGTGCACGTGCCCGCCGGAGATTCCGGTGTGCGTGTGCGGCAACGTGCCGATACTCAAGGTCATCACCCGCAAACCCTTGGTTGCCCAGCCTGATGAGGTTGAGCGCAACCCTCGGGCGAGATCAGCCAAAATCCGCGTGGCGCAGCGTCTGTAGGCGCGACCGCGCGATATTGGACCTCCCGCTCGCACCATAAACGAAGCTTAAACACACTACCAACGTGCTCGGGATGGGAGGCGGCATATCATGGGCTACAACACTTCAAGCGCAGCACTCGCCTATGATATGAACGCCATGCCCGCCTATCGTGAGACGCCGCAGGCTCCCGTTGCTCCCCGTGAGCAGCGCACGCCGCGCTTTGATGTCTACACGGGCGCGGGCCGTCAGGCAAACCAGGCGGTAAGCCCGGTTTTCATGAGCGTTCTTAAAACGTTTTGCATCATTGCGGCTATCTTCATGACGATCGGCGTCGCCCGCGTGGCGCTCGCCGGCGTTACGGCCCAGGTGCTCAACAGCAACGCCGAGCTTACCAACACGCTCGAAAAGGCGACCGATGAGAGCTCCGACCTGGAGGTCATGCATTCGGTCTATGGCGCCGACACGCGCATTCGCGACCTTGCGGGCGCTTATGGCATGGTGGAGCCCAGCGAGAGCGTTACACTTGACTTTTCGCAGGATGCAGCCGCGGGCGCCAACGCGACCGCGACCGTTCAGTAGCAAGACGGTAGCTGAGTATGACAAATGACTATCGCCGCGGTTCCGATGGGGGCCGCGGTTCTGGACGTCCCTCGTCGCGGGGACGTTCTGGTTATCAAGGAACGGGTCGGCAATCTTACAACGCCGGGCGGTCCCGTGGCAACGACCCGGCGTCGCGACTTCGCGGCTCGGGCGGCCCTCAAGTGCATAACACCAGGTCGCGCAAGAGTTCGTCGACCGAATGGCTCACAGGCACGCCTCTGCCTCGCCGCAAAGCCGTCATGGGTTTCATTGGGTTTGGCTTGGGCTTGGGCGTCTTTCGTCTTGCCGACTATCAAATTGTCGAAGCCGATAAACTGCGCGAGCGTGCCGATGCGCGCCGCCTGCTTGCGCAGACCCTCTATGCCAAACGTGGCACCATCTACGACCGCAACGGCAACGTGCTGGCGTCGTCGGTCGAATGTCGCAACATCGCCGTGAACCCGCAGCTTGTCGAGGATGTCGACAAGACGGTGTCGGCGCTGGTCAAGGCAACTGGAATCGATAAAAAGACCTGCCGCAAGCTCGTCGAGTCCGATGGCACCTGGGTGTATATCAAGCGCCAGGTGGACGAAGACGATGCTGCGGCGCTGGAGAAGAAGAATCTGCCCGGCGTGCTTTTTGAGCAGGCCATGAAGCGCGTATATCCATACGGCAATCTGGCATCGCAGGTGCTGGGTGTAGTGAATGTAGACAACGACGGCTTGACGGGTCTCGAAAAGCAATACAACAAGCTTCTGACCGGCACGAACGGTTCTCTCGTGCGCGAGCGCGCGAGGGACGGCAGCTATATCGCGGGCGGTGCCTATAAAAAGGTGGCTGCGGTCGACGGCGTTGATATCGTGACGACGCTCGACGTCAATATCCAGCGAGCGGCCGAGGATGCCCTGGCAGAGGCAGTTGAGAAGACTAAGGCCAAGAACGGCTCGGCGCTGGTCACCGATCCTACGACAGGCGAGATCTTGGCAGCCTGCTCGTATCCGACTTACGACCAGACCGATCTGGAAAACGCCAAGACCGAGGATATGAACTTGCGCCTGGTCACCGACGCCTACGAGCCCGGCTCGGTCTTTAAGACGCTCGTGGCGGGCGCCGGCTTCGACT
>USHR01000208.1 GCA_900554495.1 uncultured Collinsella sp. | reverse complement strand
AGTTCGCGTCCATACGGCGGTGTGTGGGCGATAAGCACAAGAAAGGGTTGTCATGGCTTCTCAACATCCGGATATCGAGAAGGTTCTGTTCACGCAGGAGGATATCGACGGCATCGTTTCTCGCCTGGGCGAGGAGATCACTCGCGACTACGCGGGTAAGGATCTGGTGCTGATCGCGGTTCTGCGCGGTGCCGTTGTCTTTATGGGCGACCTGATGCGCAAGATTGAGCTACCGACCAACATCGATTTCATGGCTGTTTCGAGCTATGGCGACGGTGTGAAGTCTTCGGGCATCGTGCGTATCATTAAGGATCTGGATATCGACATCCGTGGTCGCGACGTGCTGATCGTCGAGGACATTCTGGACTCGGGCCTGACCCTCAAGTACCTGATGAAGAACCTCGAGAGCCGCAAGCCCGCTTCGCTGGAGGTCGCTGCCTTCCTGTGGAAGGACGTTGAGGACCGCGTCTCGGCCATCACGCCCAAGTATGTTGGAACCCATTGCCCCGATGCCTTTGTGGTGGGCTACGGCCTCGACTATGCCGAGCGCTATCGTAACCTTCCGTATCTGGGCATTTTGAAACCGGAGGTTTATTCGTAAGATGCCCGACGACCATAACGATAACAATTCCCAGACTCCCCGGGAGCCTAAGATCCCGGGGATGCCCGGAGGCAAGAAGCCCACGCGTACGGGCTGGCTGTATTTTATTTTGGCTTGCGCGCTTCTGGGCTACGCCTTCTTTAACATGGGCTCCGGCTTTGCCAATTCTAGCAATACCGTTAAGCTCGCGACGAGCGAGATGGTGAGCGCCATCAAGCAGGATCGCGTCGAAGATCTGACCTATACGGTTCAAGACGGAAGCGTGACGGGTCATTACTGGAAGACGAAGAAGGACAAGGGCGATACGAGCGAGCTCAAGAGCTTCTCCTCGACCTATGTCGGCTCCGATTCGCTTGCCGAGCTCATGTCGGAGCACCCCGATACCAAGTACATCGTCAACACCAACGATCCCGATTTTTGGGGCGACTTGGCGATGAGTGTGCTTCCGACGATCGCCCTTATCGCCATCATGTTCTACTTTATGCGCCAGATGATGGGCGCCAACAACAGGAACATGCAGTTTGGCAAGACCAACGCCAAGACCAACGAGGCCACACGCCCCAAGGTCAAGTTTGAAGACGTTGCCGGCGTGGACGAGGCAGTCGAGGAGCTCGAGGAGATCCGTGACTTTTTGAGCGATCCGGATCGCTATCGCAAGCTGGGCGCCAAGATCCCGCGTGGCGTGTTGCTGGTTGGCCCTCCGGGCACCGGTAAAACGCTGCTGGCCAAGGCTGTTGCCGGCGAGGCGGGCGTGCCGTTCTTTAGCATCTCGGGTTCCGACTTTGTCGAGATGTTCGTAGGTGTCGGCGCCAGCCGTGTGCGTGACCTCTTTAAAGAGGCCAAGTCCCAGGCCCCGTCGATCATCTTCATCGATGAGATCGATGCCGTGGGACGTCAGCGCGGAGCCGGCTTGGGCGGCGGCCACGACGAGCGCGAGCAGACGCTCAACCAGCTGCTGGTCGAGATGGACGGCTTTGAGGAAAGCGAGTCGGTCATCCTGATCGCCGCCACCAACCGCCCCGACATTCTGGATCCGGCGCTGCTGCGTCCCGGTCGTTTTGACCGTCAAGTTACGGTCGACCGTCCGGACGTGAAGGGCCGCGAGCAGATCTTGCGCGTGCATGCCGAGAACAAGCCGATGGACGAGGACGTTAAGTTTGAGAAGCTCGCCCAGATGACCGTTGGCTTCACCGGCGCCGATCTGGCAAATCTGCTCAACGAGTCTGCGCTGCTGGCCGCTCGCCGTCATCGTTCCGTGATCTCGATGGACGAGGTCGAGGAATCGATGGAGCGCGTGATTGCCGGACCGCAGCGCAAGGGTCGCGTGATGACCGAGGCCGAGCGCACCACAATTGCCTACCACGAGAGCGGTCATGCCCTGGTGGGCCACATCCTGGAGCACTCCGATCCGGTCCACAAGATCTCGATCGTCAGCCGCGGTCAGGCGCTGGGCTACACGCTGCAGCTTCCGCAGGAGGACCACTTCCTCAAGACCAAGAACGAGATGCTCGACGAGCTCGCCGTGTTCTTGGGCGGTCGCGTTGCCGAGGAGCTCATGTGCGATGACATCACGTCGGGCGCGAGCAACGACCTGGAGCGTGCGACCAAGATGGCGCGCGAGATGGTCACGCGCCTGGGCATGAGCGAAGAGCTGGGCACGCAAGTGTTTGGCGAGGCGCAACATCAGGTGTTCCTCGGTCGCGATTACGCCGATCATCAGGATTACTCCGAGGAGACGGCGCGCCGCATCGATATCGAGGTTCAGCGCATCATGCGTGAGGCCCATCGTCGTGCGGTCGAGATCCTGGACGCCCGTCGCGATCAGCTCGATCTGATGGCGAAGGTGCTGCTTGAGCGCGAGACCGTCGAAGGCGACGCCGTGAACGCCCTGCTCGACAACGAGTGGGATGCCTACCTTGAGCGCGAGGGCGATATCCTGGCGGCCAAGGAGGAGCGCAATGCCAAGGCGGCCGGCATGCCGACCAAGAAGCGCGCGCCTCGTATGAGCGAGGAAGAGCTGGCGGCTGATGCCGCGGCCTTTGCGCAGGCGGCCATGCAGGAGGATGCCGAAGCCGCATCCGATGATGCTGACGATGACCATGCCGTCGTCGATGCCGACACCGACGCCGACAAATAGTCTTTGTGGCGAAAGCCTCCGCGGGGAAACCTGCGGAGGCTTTTTCTTTTGAGCGATATGGGGCCGTCTGTTGATTGGGGACAGACTAAATGAGCGTTTTCACGCATTTAAGTCTGTCCCCAATCAACATTGCTGCGGCACTTTGCTCGGCTAAAGCGTACAATAGCGCCTATGCGAAAGGGGAACAGATGATCAACGAAACTATGTATGCTCGCGGTGCGGAAAGCTCCATCATCCGTGAGATTTTTAGCTATGGCCTTGAGCGCAAGGCGCAGATCGGTGCGGAAAACGTATTTGATTTTTCGCTGGGCAATCCGAGCGTTCCGGCACCCGCTGCTGTGGCGGAGTCCATTAAGAAGGCCCTGGAGCTGCCGAGTGACCAGTTGCACGGCTACACCCCCGCTCCGGGCCTGCCGCAATGTCGAGCAGCCGTCGCCGAATCGCTCAACCGCCGCTTTGGAACGAACTATGAGGGTAAGGACGTCTTTATGACGGTGGGTGCCGCGGCTTCGCTCACCTGCACGCTCAACGCCGTTACGAACCCGGGCGA
>USHR01000207.1 GCA_900554495.1 uncultured Collinsella sp. | reverse complement strand
CCCACTCCTCGGCGGGAATCGAGATCTCGACACGAGCCTTAGCATCATCCGCAAGTGATATCTGGGTGATCGTGCCGGAGCGGCCGTAGTCGAAGTCGGGAGCCTTAAAGATACCGGAGCGCACCGTTGCCATCTGCGGACGGTGGTTGGGGCAAATGATGGTGGCCATCAAGTTGCCGCCAAACGCCGGGCGCGTCTGCTGCAGTAGGCCCGTCTCCGCATCCATCGAAAGCACGGTGCAGTCGGCCGTAAGACCCGTCTGCAAACGCACGGCAACGCCGGGTGCCAGTTCGCGACCAAAGGCGGTCGCGCCGTACAGAATTGCCTCGGGCTTGCGCTCGGCTACCAAATCACAGATCAGGCGAGCGTAGACTTCGGCATCGCTCTGACGCAAACGCTCGTCGCGACAGACTAGGACCTCGTCCGCGCCGGCGCAAACCAGATGCTCCAGGTCTCCGAGCGAGCCCTCGGGGCTCATGCCGACCAATGCCACCAGACGGCAGCCGCGAGCATCGGCAAGCTCGCGCCCCTTGCCCATGAGCTCGTAGGCCACGGGAGCCACGGCGTCGTGCTCGTCAGTCTGCACGAAGACCCAAATGTCTCGATATGCATCAAGGTCCACCGCACCAGCGGCCTCGTCACGCTCGATCGAGATAGCGTTGACGGGGCAGGCGTCGACGCACCCACCGCACAGGATGCAGCCGTCGGTTACGTGGGCGCATCGGTTGGGTCGCTCGCCTTCCACTACGATGCCGCCCGAGGCACAGGCGCGAACGCAGCGACCGCAGCCGATACAGGCCTCGCTATCGATAATCAGTCCGCTCATCTATGCCATCCCCTCGATAATCTTGGCAAGCTTTGCCGCCTGCTCGGACGCCGTCCCCTCAACGGTCTCGCACGTTTGGTCACGGTCGGGCACAAACGAGCGCACGACCTGTGTCGGCGACCCGGCAAGGCCGCAACGCGCGGGGTCGGCGTTCACGTCGGCGGCACTGACCACGCGCACGTCCGCCTCCTCTGCCGCGCGAATACCGGCAATACTCGGCATACGCAACTGGCCAATCTCCTTGGCAGTCGTCATCGCGCACGGCATCTCAAGATAGACCGTCTCCTCGCCGGCATCGCAGCCGTGAACAAGCGCCAGTGAACCACAGGTCGTAAAGCCCGCGCTCTGCACGCAGCTCACGTCGGTCACGCAGGGAATCTCAAAGGCACCGGCAAGCTCGGGACCAATCTGGGCCGTATCGCCATCCACCGCCATCTTGCCGCAGATGAGCAGGTCGAGGTCCTCGTCGAGCGCCTCGATGCCGCATTTGAGAGCATAGGTGGTTGCCAGGGTATCGGCACCTGCAAAGGCGCGATCGGTCAGCAGCAGCGCGTCGTCGGCGCCTCGGGCGATGCAGTCGCGCAGCAGCGACTCGGTCGCGGGGATGCCCATCGACACCACCGTCACGCGCACATCCATGCCAAAGCCGATAAAGTCGTCCTTCAGCGCCAGCGCGCATTCCAAAGCGCTCGCATCAAAGGGATTAATGACCGCCTGCTTGCCATCGCGCACGATGGTATTGGTCTTGGGGTCCATCTTGACCTCGGTGCTGCCCGGCACCGCCTTGACGCACACCACCATATGGAAATCGCTCATCTTCACGCGCCCCCTTTCTGGACGAGCTCATCCAAGAGCTTCTCCGAAAACAGGTTACCGCGACCCAGCTGCCCATCAGGATCGAGCTGGAGCTTGAGTCGAGCCGATTCGACCATGGCCTCGTGACCGTACATCGTCTCCAAGAAGCCCGCCTTGATCTTGCCGACGCCGTGCTCGGCAGAAACGGCACCGCCCATAGCCGTTACCTCCGCAGCCCACTGGGCAAACAGCTCGCCACCGCGACGGTAGTCCTGCGCATCGCGCG
This sequence comes from uncultured Collinsella sp., assembly GCA_900554495.1. GTDB lineage: Bacteria > Actinomycetota > Coriobacteriia > Coriobacteriales > Coriobacteriaceae > Collinsella. Next base: position 1,389 of record USHR01000207.1, on the reverse strand, counting down.
GCAGGATGTTCACATGCAGATGGTTGTTACCGATGTGCCCCCAGGCAGCAGATTCAAGCCCGCTTTCGGCCAGTGTGCGGCGATAGAGGGCCACGACATCGGCAAGGCGTGCATTGGGCACCGACATGTCCGAACCCAGTTTGGTGATGGTGGGATCCGTGCGGCGACGCTCGTCGATAAGCATATTGACGCTCTCGGGGACCGCATGGCGGAAGAACCGCTGGCACTCGCGATCGACCTCGGTGCGCGCGACCCATGTCGCATCGTCACTGCCGCCCGCAAGCTCCAGTACCCACCCCAAGTGATACAGCTCCTCAGTCGCCTGGGCTTCGTCGTCGCAGTCGAGCTCCACGTAGACACAGACCTTGGCGTCTTTGTCGAGCGCAGGCAGCGAGGCAAACGCCGTCGACTGCTCGCGCTGGCGACGTAGAATATCCAGGGCGCCAGCATCGAAGTACTCGATGGCAGCCGCATGGGACAGGACGGGACGCACAGAATCGGTGAAGGACACGGCCTTGTCTTCGCTGTCGAAGAAGCAGCTCACGCCCCAAACGACCGCGGGTGCCACCTGCAGGGCAATCTCGAGTTCGGTGATGACGCCGATTGTGCCACACGCACCGATAAACAGATCGATGGCATCCATATCGTCAGCAACGAAATAGCCCGAAGCATTTTTTGTCTTGGGCATGGTATAGCCGGGAAGATCGAGCTCGAGTGTACGGCCCGCTGCCGTCACGAGCGACAGGTGGCGGCCCTGGGCAAAAGCCTCGCCGCGCCGAAGCTCAAGCAAATCGCCATCAGCCAACACGACGTGGAGTCCCGTGATATGTGGGCGCATGGGGCCGTAGGCGTAGCTGCGGGCACCGGAGGCGTTACATGCCGCCATGCCGCCCAGACAGGCAGACGCCTCGGTGGGATCGGTGGGAAAAAACTGCTCGGGAGCCTCTTGGAACTCCTCGTAGGCCTCAAGCGATGCCTGGTCCCAACCAGCGGTCGGCAGCACCTTCTTGCTCAGCTGCTTGCGCAGCTCCGAGAGCACAACGCCCGGCTCCACGCGCAGCAGAAATTGGCCTTGTTCATCGCGGCGAAGGCCCAAATAGCGATTCATACGGGAAGTATTGAGGATATGCCCGCCGTGGGGCACGGCGCCGGCGGCAAGGCCGGTTCGGGCGCCCTGAACCGTTACCGGAACACGCTCGGCATGGAGCTTTTCCAAAATGGCACGGACCTCGTTTTCCGTTGTCGGAAACGAGATGCTCGAGGCCTCGCCCGATGCGCGAGATTCATCGCGGCCATACTCTTCGAACTCGTCGGTGAAGGGTTTGATGGTTGCAGACACGCGAACTCCCCCTTTAGCTAACTACAGTGTTTGCAGGGAGATGTTACCGC
>USHR01000206.1 GCA_900554495.1 uncultured Collinsella sp. | reverse complement strand
GGTCACCAAGCACAACCTCAAGTACCGCCGCTACTACCACCAGTTCGACTACTAATTTCATTTGGGGGAAACCGCAATGAGGCAATACATCTTCGCCAGCCACGCGCATTTTGCGACCGGCATCAAGGAGAGTACCGAGCTGCTCTCGGGCGCGCGCGATAACGTCCACGACCTGTCGATGTTTGTCGACGGCCGCACCGATGTCGCCGAGGAGGCCGCCAAGCTCCTGGCGACCTTCGACCCCGCCGACGACGTAATCGTGTGCACCGACCTGTTTGGCGGCAGCGTCAACAACGAGTTCACCAAGATCGTCCAGACGCGCCCCAACACGCACCTGGTGACCAATATGAACCTGCCGCTCCTTATTCAGCTGCTGTTCGTGCCCGAATCCACTCCGATCGATGAGGCCATTCGCCAGATCGTCGAGGCGGATGACACCAAGGTCAAGTATGTCAACGACCTGCTGGGGCAGGCCGAACTCGATGAGTTTTAACCACTAGGGAGCACATCATGATTCAGATGATTCGCGTGGACTATCGACTGCTGCACGGCCAGGTTGCCGTTAGCTGGACCTCGGCTCTGGGTGCCGACTGCATCCTGTTGGTAAGCGACACGGTCCTCAATGACAAGCTTCGCCTGCAGGCCCTGTCTCTTGCAAAACCGGAGGGCTGCAAGGTTGTCGTCAAAAACACCGAGGATGCCGTCAAGGCGCTCCAAAGCGGTGTGACCGATAAGTACAAGCTCTTCGTGGTTTGCGAGACGATCCAGCAGGCCGGTGCCGTCGCCAAGGCGATGGGCGTCAAGAAGATCAACCTCGGCAATGTTGCCTTTAGCGAGGATGCCCGCCAGGTCTCGACGAGCGTGTTCCTTACGCCCGAAAACGAGGCATACGTCAAAGAGCTGCTCGGCGAGGGCTACGAGCTGTTCATTCAGATGATTCCGGCAGATGCGAAGACTGACGCCGCGAAGGTCATCGGTTAGGGGCTGTCATGGTTATCAAGACAATCCTGATTTTCCTGATCGCCCTTTTGGGCTATTCCGAGTGGCTGACGGGCACGAGCTACCTCCAGCGCCCGATCGTGCTCGGACCTCTGGTTGGCCTTGTCATGGGCGACATGGTGACCGGCACGATCATGGGCGCCACGATGGAGCTTGCCATGGTCGGCGCCATCTCGGTCGGTGCGTATAACCCGCCCGATACGATTTCCGGAACCATCCTGGGTGTGTCGCTTGCCATGCAGGCCGGCGCGGACGCTTCGGCGGCCCTGACCCTGGGCATTCCCATCGCAACGATCGTCCTGGCGCTCGATACGGCCCTGGGCCAGCCGGTCATGCTGCTGCTGGTGCACCGTATCGACAAAAACGTCGAGGACGGGGACACCAAGGCCATCACGCGCAACATGCTCATCGCCGGTTACGCGCAGAGCTGGTGCGGCCTGCTGATTATTCCCCTGGCATTCTTCTTTGGCGCCGATGCTGTTGCCAGCCTGCTCAACATCATCCCCGATTTCGTTCAGACCGGCATGGATGTCGCCGCCGCCTTCTTGCCCGCACTCGGCTTTGCGATGCTGGCGCAGATGATTATGAACAAAACGGTGGCTCCGTTCTTCTTCGCTGGCTTCTTCCTCGTCGCCTACTTTGGCATTAGCACGACGGGCGTGGCGATCTTTGCCGCGATCATCGTCGTCGCGATGACGGTTTTGGGTGATAAGAAAAAAGCGGAGCAGCCCGCAGTGGCAACCGAGGATCCTGCGATTGGGAGTGGGTTCGATGAGTTTTAAGTTTGAGTCTTCTTACGACGGGCTGATTTCCCGCGCAGACCTTAAGAAGTTGTTCTGGCGCTCGATTCCCTATGAGCATTCGTGGAACTACGAGCGTATGGGCCATATCGGCTTTATGTGGGCCCTTATGCCGATTCTTCGCAAGCTGTATCCGCAGGATGCGGACTTTAAGGCCGCCCTTAAGCGCCATATGGAGCTCTATAACGTCACGCCGTACATCTCGACGCTCCCCATGTCCATCGCCGCTGCAATGGAGGAGGTCAACGCTACTGACGATAGCTTTGACACGAGCGCGATCTCTAATGTCAAGCTTGCTTTGATGGGACCGCTGTCCGGCGTGGGTGATGCCTTCTACTGGGGCACGCTGCGAATTTTGGCAACGGGTGTCGGCACGTCGCTGGCGCTGCAGGGCTCCATTCTTGGCCCGATTTTGTTCCTGCTCGTGTTCAACGTCCCTCACTACATCATCCGTTACCTGCTGACGTTTGTGGGATATCGCTTTGGCTCGGACATGATCAGCAAGGTCCAGGAATCGGGCATTATGGACACGATCGTCAAGATGGCCTCTATCATGGGCGCCATGGTGATCGGTGCTATGACCATGGAGATGGTCACCGTGGACATTCCGCTCATGGTCGGCGCGGGCGATGGTGCTCAGACGCTGGCCGAGCTGCTCAACGGAATCTTCCCGGGCTTTGTCACGATGGGGCTGTTTGGAATCGTCTATCTCATGCTCAAGAAGAAGATGAATCCGCTGCTCATCATGCTCGTGATCCTGCTCGTGAGTATCGCCGGCGCGTTCTTTGGAGTGCTTGGTGTCCAGTAGAGTATCCGTCATAATGAGAACAATGTAAGAGGGGGCGTCGCGCACACTGTGCTGCGGCGCCCTTTTGCCGAAAGGTGGACAAGATGGAGTATCCGCAGCTTGCCGTCATGAATATCAGCCATCGTTATTTTGACCTTGAGGAATTCTTTTCTTCGGCAGCGGCCTCGGGTTACACGTGTTGCGAGCTTTGGACCGGGGCGATGCATCTGTATGTCGATTGCCATGGATACGATTCGCTCGAGCAGGTGCGGGAGCTGTCACAGCGGTATGGCGTTCGGATTGTGGGGCTTTGTCCCGAACAGAACAACCCCAAGCCGTGGAATATTGCGGCGCGTGGGAATGAGGCGCGCGCCCGCACGCTCGCGTACTTTAAGAACGTTGTGGATATCGCGGCGGAACTTGGAGCCGAGCAGGTCATGGTCTCGAGCGGCTGGGCATTTTTGAACGAGCCGATCGAGGACGCGTGGGGTCGCAGCGCCTCGATGCTGCGTGCGATTGCCGAGCATGCGGGAGAACGCGGCGTGCGACTGGTGCTCGAGGCCCTACAGCCGGTTGAGTCGATGATCGTGAACTCGGCGGCCGATACGAAGCGCATGATCGAGGCAGTTGATCATCCGGCGCTTAAGGCATGTCTGGATTTGGGCGCTATCTGTCTCTTATACACATCTCCGAGCCCACGAGACTAGCGCTCATCTCGT
>USHR01000205.1 GCA_900554495.1 uncultured Collinsella sp. | reverse complement strand
GCGGCCGCGGCGGCCCGCGCTGCATGAGCATGCCCTTCTGGCGCGAGGACCTCTAAGTCTTTCCGTTTCCGGTGCGGTCCCCCTACAACCGCACCGGCTTCGCCCGTTAAACGGGCAACACTGATACTTACGTAATTCATTTCTTCGAAAGGAATCGAACCATGGGTGTTAACCTCTCCGGCCGTAGCTTCCTCAAGCTTCTCGACCTCACCACCGAGGAGATCGAGTACCTGCTCAAGCTCTCCAAGAACTTCAAGGATATGAAGCGCGCTGGCGTTCCGCATCGCTATCTCGAGGGCAAGAACATCGTTCTGCTCTTCCAGAAGACCTCCACTCGTACCCGCTGCGCCTTCGAGGTCGGCGGCATGGACCTGGGCATGGGCGTGACCTATCTCGATCCCGGTTCGTCGCAGATGGGCAAGAAGGAGTCCATCGAGGACACCGCCCGCGTTCTCGGCCGCATGTATGACGGCATCGAGTTCCGTGGCTTTGCCCAGGACGACGTCGAGGAGCTCGCTGCTAAGTCCGGCGTGCCCGTGTGGAACGGCCTGACCACTGAGTGGCATCCCACCCAGATGCTCGCCGATATCCTGACCGTCCAGGAGAACTTCAACTACGACATCAAGGGCAAGACCCTCGTCTTCATGGGCGACTGCAAGAACAACGTCGCTCGCTCCCTCATGGTCGTCTGCTCCAAGCTCGGCATGAACTTCGTGGCCTGCGGCCCCGAGGAGTGCATGCCCGCCGACGACGTCATCGAGGCCTGCAAGCCCATCGCCGAGGCCAACGGTTGCACCATCAAGCTGACCACCGACGTCAAGGACGGCGTCACCGGTGCCGACGTTATCTACACCGACGTGTGGGTCTCCATGGGCGAGCCCGACGAGGTCTGGGCCGAGCGTATCGCTCAGCTCACCCCGTATCGTGTTACCTCCGAGGTCATGGCTATGGCCAACCCGGGCGCCATCTTCCTGCACTGCCTGCCCAGCTTCCACGACACCAACACCACCATTGGCGCCGAGAAGTGCGAGCAGTTCGGCATCACCGAGCAGGAGGTCACCGACGAGGTCTTCGAGAGCCCCGCTTCCAAGGTCTTCGACGAGGCCGAGAACCGCATGCACACCATTAAGGCTGTCATGTACGCCACGCTCAAGTAAGAGCATCTAGCATCTCGCTCGGGGTGTCTTGCTGCACACCCCGAGCGGCTTTGTCTGGTAAATATCTCGCACCAGGCGGCAGGCACGGCACGGAAGAGCCGCTTCGGGCGAGATCAGTAAATGATTTATGAAGGGGGGATGAGAACTATGACTGAGACCGCTAAGAAAAAGCGCGGTATGCCTTCATCGTTCACCATTCTTCTTGCTCTGCTGGCAATTGTCGCAGTGATTACCGTTATCGTCTCCGGCACGTCCGGTGGCGCGGTTACTGCCGCCCGTCTGAGCGATTTCTGCACCGCCCCGATTAAGGGCTTCGCTGACGCTCTGCCCGTCTGCCTCTTCGTTATGATCCTGGGCGGCTTCCTCGGCATGATGACCGAGACCGGCGCCCTGGACAACGGCATCGCCGTCCTGGTGCAGAAGCTTAAGGGTAATGAGATCATGCTCATTCCCGTGCTGATGCTCATCTTCTCCCTCGGTGGTACCACCTATGGTATGTGCGAGGAGACCGTTCCCTTCTACGCCTTGCTTGCCGCTACCATGATGGCCGCTGGCTTCGACCCGATGGTCGGTGCCGCCACCGTCCTGCTCGGCGCTGGCTGCGGCTGCCTGGGCTCCACGGTTAACCCGTTCGCCGTCGGCGCTGCCGTCGACGCTCTGACCGGCGTTGGCATTGAGGTCAACCAGTCCATCATCATCGGCCTCGGTGCCGTCCTGTGGATTGTTACCACTGCTATGTCCATCTTCTTCGTCATGAGCTATGCCAAGAAGGTCAAGGCTGACAAGGGTTCCACCATCCTGTCGATGCAGGAGCTCAAGGACGCCGAAGAGGCTCACGGCAAGGCTGCTTCCGAGGTTCACAATGAGGTCAAGCTCACCGGTCGTCAGAAGGGTGTTCTGATCGCCTTTGCCTTCACCTTCGTCGTCATGATCGTCGGCTTCATCCCGCTGGCCGACCTCAACGAGGGCGTCGCCAACTTCTTTGACGCTGGCGCTGTCTACGATGCCGACGGTAACGCCGTCGTCCAGGGCTGGTCTGCCCTGATCACCGGCCTGCCCATTGGCCAGTGGTACTTCGACGAGGCTTCCACCTGGTTCTTCCTCATGGCTGTCCTGATCGGTATCATCGGTGGCCTGTCCGAGAAGCAGATCGTCAACACCTTCATCACCGGCGCTGCCGACATGATGTCCGTTGTTCTCGTCATCGCCCTCGCTCGTGGTATCTCCGTCCTCATGGCTAACACCGGCCTCGACGTCTACGTCCTCGACGCTGCCGCCAATGCCCTGGCTGGCCTGTCCGGTGTGATCTTCGCTCCCATGAGCTTCCTGGTCTACTTCGGCCTGTCCTTCCTGATCCCCTCGACCTCCGGTATGGCCACCGTCTCCATGCCCATCATGGGACCGCTGGCTGTTAAGCTCGGCTTCTCGCCCGAGGTCATGGTCATGATCTTCTCCGCCGCCATCGGTGTCGTGAACCTGTTCACCCCGACCTCCGGCGCCATCATGGGCGGTCTCGCCCTGGCCAAGATCGAGTGGACGACCTGGCTCAAGTTTGCCCTTAAGCTCATCGTCGCGCTCTCCGTCGTCTGCGCCATCATCCTGACCGTCGCCTGCGTGTTGCTCTAAGTACCCAACGGGTACCCCACGGAAACCTTGACGATCCTGTAAAGGATCACCTGGTCATCGTCTGTCCGGTGGGGTCAACCCACCGGTAGACTCCTACCTTTAGCCCCCTTCCGTTCCGTGCGCGGGAGGGGGCGCTCTCATGTTGCGCGGTTCTACGAACCGCGCAACCAGTCGACGCTGCGCGCCGCCCAGGACGACAATTTGTCATTCAAAAGGCAAGGCATGACCAAAAGGTCTATGCCTTGCCTTTTTCATGCCAACTTGTACGTCCTGGGCGGCGCTCGCTGATTTATGCTCAACCTGCGACGTTCCCCTTAATTGGTGCAGGGGGCTGCTTGTTCGCTCTGGTACCCGTTCGCTGTCCGTTCTCTGCCCGCGACGTTTCTGTTGTTGGTGCAAAGGGATCAGGTTACTTTGCGCCAAAAGGGGAAGTTGCGGTGGAATAGTTCCTGTTTGGCCGTCTTGAGGGGTTAAACAGGGACTATTTCACCGCAACTTATCGATGGCGTGTTTGGTTGGTGCCTGTTGATGGTCTGGGTATCGGGG